>JAZULX010000001.1:0-3860 GCA_045603325.1 Oscillospiraceae bacterium
GGGGCAATCGGAAGCGGGATAGAACTTGCTGCCGGAAGTGGGTGCAACTCCGTTATTGGATGCCCAGAGGACGGGAGCGTAATAATATGCATCAGCTGCTACATCACCAAATGCCATTTTGCCTTCTGCTGCGGGTTTGCCCATAGCTCTGTAAAGGAAAGTTATGGTATGTCCGCGGGTGACAGTATCGTTTGGGCTGAATGTAGTGGCAGATGTTCCGTTGGTTATGCCCTTTTCTACAGCCCACAGTACGGGTTTGTAGAAATAGTCACTTGCAGCCACATCGGTAAAGGGATTTGCAGTGCTGGCAGGTTCGGGGCTGCCCATGGCACGCCACAAGAAAGTCACAGCTTGTGCACGAGTGCAGGTGGCATCGGGGCCAAAACTGGTTTTGGTCAGGCCGGTGGTAACACCAACTGTCAGTGCCCAAATAACAGCATCGCAATAATAATCATTGGAACGAACATCTGTAAACGGATTGCTTACGGGCACCAACAATGTCATGGTAAATATTTCGTTGATTCCATCGCCATTTACATCTGCGGTAATGGTCAGCACAGAGGCACCGTTGGCTTTAATTTGAGCGACCCAGTCGCCATAGCCATTTTCCTGTACACTAACAACGTTCTCATCGCTGGAAGTAAGGGTACCGTGTATCTGAGCGCCGGAATCAAAACTGTTGCCGAAACGCAACTTTATGTTCCAGACTTCTCCCTTGGACGCTGTGGAAATTTTGCCGAATTCCTTTGCAGGGGCAGGGCTGTAAGTGTACCACACCGAACCATCGATGGGAGCTTCCCCCGGAGCAACAGGCTCAAGCTGGGGTACGGGAGCCTGGGGCTCGCTGACGTTCACAGTTGTTGTATATGTTTCGGTAATCTTGTCACCGTTTACGTCTGCAGTAAAGGTCAATGTGACGGTACCGGAAGATTTCATTTCGCAGATCCAATGGTTCATCGAATTTTTCGACAAAGCGACTATGTTCTCGTCACTTGATACAAGAGTTCCGTCTACTTCTGTTCCTGAGTCAAAGCTTGATCCGTAACGAATCTTAACATCACCCATATCTCCTTTGAGTGCCGTAGATGATTCGCCGAATTCTGTAGGTGTGCCTGGTCCAATGACATACCACACAGAACCCGAAATGGGAGCAGAAACTTCAGGCTGGGATGCGGGAACGTTAGGAGCAAGAGAGTTCACCGTCTTTGTAAATGTTTCAGTTTTTTTGTCGCCGTTTACGTCTGCAGTAAAGGTCAGTGTGACAGTACCGGCAGCTTTGAACTCAGCAACCCAATCATTATTCTGATTTTTGGACACATTAATGATATTTTTATCGCTTGATGTAAGTGTGCCGGTTATTTCTTTGCCGGAATCGTAGCTCGATCCGTAACGGAATTTTAATGTCCATGTACTCCCTACATACATGCTATCGTCAATTTTTTCAAATTCTCTCGCGGGCACAGGACCACCGGTAACACACCATAGGGTGTCGGTGCCTACAGCCGCTGCCATAGGCATTACGCCCAGCAGCATCGTGAGCACAAGAGCAAGACACAACAATCTGTTTCTTGTTTTCATGATATTAAACTCCTTACATTCTTTAATTTAGCATTATTGTGCTAATCTGTGTTCATTTTACCTTGATATGAACGTAAAAACAATATGCTCGGAGCATAGTGTTCAAACTTCAAACAACAAACCCCGAAGCGATTAGACTGAATCAGCTTCGGGGTTGTTTTGTTAAGATCCTTCGCTTCGCTCAGGATGACAGGGGCAGCAATGTTGCCCCTCGGAAAATCACAAGTGATTTTCAATATATTGGTAAAAATTGCGTAATAAGAGGGAGATTTCTCGTCGTCACCTTTGGTGACTCACTCGAAATGACAGCAACATTGGGAAACCGCAGTTTTTTACGGTCTGACCGCTATCTTTTCGGTGTTGGCCACTGCTTCTTTCACAAGGCCTTCGAAGTCCATAGCTGCTTCGATCTCCCTTGTTTCCTGCAGGCTGGGTTTTGTTTTTGGATGTCGGGGAGTGAAAACGGTGCAGCAGTCCTCATAAGGCAGGACAGAAGTGTCGAAAGTATTGATCTTGCGGGCAATTTTTACGATTTCTTCCTTGTCCATACCGATGACGGGACGGAACACGGGCAGTTCAAGACCTTCTCCGGTAACAGCCATGGCTTCCATGGTCTGGCTGGCCACCTGACCGAGGCTTTCGCCGGTGATAAGGCACTGGCAGCCGTCCTCTTTGCCGATTTCCTGAGCTATACGCATCATGAAACGGCGCATGATGATGGTAAAATAAGCTTCCGGACACTGGTCGCGGATTGCTTCCTGTATTTTTGTAAAAGGTACCACGCATACTGTCATGCGTCCGGTATACATGCAGAGCAGTCTTGCCAGTTCCAGCACCTTTTCCTTGGCACGCTGAGAGGTGTAGGGATAGCTGAAAAAGTGGATGCACTCCAGCTCAACACCGCGTTTGGCCATCATATAACCGGCCACAGGGCTGTCGATACCGCCGGAAAGCAGCAGCGCACCACGTCCGCCCATGCCCAGAGGCAGTCCGCCGCCTGCGGGAGTGGGGTTGCCGTGAACGTAGGCGGCATAGTCACGTATCTCAACGTAAACCGTCAGTTCGGGGTTGTGGACATCAACTGCAGTGTCGGGGAATTCCTCTGCCAGACGTCCGCCCAGTTCCTGGGATATCTGAATGGAGTTCATGGGGAAGCGTTTGTCGGAACGCTTGGACTCAACCTTGAAGGATTTTGCGGCACGCATATCGTCACCTAGGAAATCCACGGCTGCCGCAAAAATGGCGTCCATATTCTTTTCGCAGGGGCGTGCTCTGGTGATGCTGACGGGGCCAAATACCCGTCTGAGAGCTTCAAAAGCCTCGTCCATGTCGGAAAGGTCGTCTTTGGGTTCCACATAAATGGTGGACTGGCGGGAATATACCTCAAAGTTGCCGATGGATCTGATGCGTCGGGAAATATTGGTTTTCAGCTTGTTTTCAAAGGCGTGGCGGTTGGCACCTTTCAGCACCACTTCGCCCAGCTTCAGCAAAAAAATGTCCTGCATGGTATCTTTTCCTTAATAATATTTATTGTAACGGTTTTTCATGTTTTCCTTCAGGGGATCGTAATTGTCCTCTGTGGGAAGCTTTTGCTCGGTATAATCGCTGTAACGTCGTTTGTTGACGCTGCCTTCACGTTCCTTCTGGTTTTCGGGAATCATGTTGGGGTTGCGGTTGATGATGTTCATAAAGGCCGAACATCTGATATACCAGGTATCGCTGAGAAGGGTCTTTTTGTTTTCGATGAACTTTTTGCCCTCGGCAAATTCGTCGTCGATGGAAGCCGTGACTTCGTCAATGGTGCCGTAACGAGCCATCTGGCGGAAGAAGGGGTGGAACCCCGGCCAGATATAGAACACTGCGTTCAGCAGCAGCACCACGCCTGCCGCAATGGCGTAAAGCACCATATACCCCCAGTTTTCGTCCTCGAATTCCACGGGAACGTCCATGGTATCGAAAATGTAAGCCAGCACTCTGTCGCCGCTTTCGCCCTCGAGATGCAGGCTGTGGGCATAGTCGGCAATGTAGTATTCGGGGAACGCCATGGTTCCGAGGGTGTAATCTTCCACCTGCTCGGAATCGTTGTAGGATGTGAAAATACCCCGAAGAACATCTCCCACAGCGATTTCGGCATCGTAGCTCACAAGAGCAAGGGTATCGACTCCGCCTGCACTGATGCGGACAAGCCGGTTCATGGGCATGATGAAGTATTCTGCCATAGAGCCGTTGACCTCATATTCAATGGGAGGCAAATTGCTGACTTCCGTAAGCCAGGCATCCAC
>JAZULX010000002.1:0-5965 GCA_045603325.1 Oscillospiraceae bacterium
TATGTCGGACTTTTTTCTGCTTGTCAAAAGACCTCTGTCATACCGAGCGATCCAGAGGATTTACTTTTTGTCCCGCTTTCTGTTCAGGTAAATGTCCAGTTTTTCTTTCATGTTTTCCGGAATCTCTCTTGCAACAGGGCACTTGACAGCGTTGGCCATGCGGTCGGTAAACTTGCACAGGAAATCAATATCCTCTGCCATGCGCTGCCAGCTCATAACTGCCATGGTGTCGTAACTGTTGTGGATCTCGGCAGCTCTTTGAGGAGCATGACGGGCGAAAGATACGGCAGGCACACCTTTGTCGGCAAAGGGAGTGGAGTCGCTGGAATAGACATCCTGGACAGCGTCCATGATGATGCCATGTTCCAGAGCCAGATACTTGATGTATGACACCAGCTTATCTTCAGTGGTGCAGCAGGCAAAGAATTTGCCCATGATGGAGCCGATCATGTCGAGATTGATGTTCAATGCAGCCTTGGCAAGATCTTCTTCGTGGGCAGCGGCATATGCCTTGGAACCCAGCAGACCACGTTCCTCACTGCCGCACCATACAAAGCGCAGACCGTAGCTGTGAGGATTCCTGGCAAAGTATTCGGCGATGCCAAGCAGACCCACGCTGCCGGACATGTTGTCGTAAGCACCCTGGGACAGGGAAGTGGAATCGTAATGGGCGGAAAGGATGATATATTCATCTCTGTCGCCGGGCATGTCCAGCACCACATTGTGGGAAGTTCCCATATATTCGTCCTGCTCCAGGATGATATGGGCGGTTTTTGCCTCACTGTTTACGATATCTATGGCATCCTTGATGTTGATGTTGACGCCGGGCAGCTTTTCGCCCTCGCTGATAAAGCTGCGCAGTTCTTTCTGGTCGATGTCACGGTCGGCATAATTGGCGTTGCCGTCGTGGGTGATGTAGCCCAGAGCGCCGTTTTCCATCAGGTCTTTGAACACCCAATAGCTCACGCCGCTGTCCATCAGGACGATTTTGCCTTTCACAAGGCTCATGGAATAGGCGTCGGTTGAAGGAATGTAGCACAGGGGAGCTTCGATGTCGGCACATCCTGCGTTAAGGTAGCCTTTGCAGGGGTATTCCTTTCCGTCGATGATGAGTTTTGCCTGCTTGATGGTGGCCATCTGAACCTCAAAGGGTTCCAGAGAAGCGGAAAGACCCATTTCGGCGCATTTGGAGACTATGTATTCGGCGCATTTCAGTTCTTCTTCACTGCCGCCGGTGCGGATATAGGCGGTGTCGATAAAAATCTGTTCTATCTGTTTGAGGGTCATTGGTTTACTCACTCCGTTCGTATATTAGGGGTTAGGATTTAGGATCTAGGGGTTAGGGAAGACAATTTTGCCTTGTGTGTTCTATTTAACTTTATAAGAAGTTTGCAATAATGTCAAACACTTGTTTTTCTTGCCGAAAACATTGCCCTAATCCCTAAATGCTAAATCCTGAACCCTGTGAAAAAAGCCGTGGCTTTTGCCACGGCTTTTTTCATTTCATTAAATTCTGATAGCGGTGGTGTAAGCGTCGCGGATGGCGGTACGCATGGAACCGGCCTCGCGGCAGTCACCGATGGTGTAGAACTCGGGAGCGGAGCCGTAGAAGCTGACGGCTGCCTCGCTGTTGGGGCACATGCCGCCGGCTGCCAGGATATCGTCGCATTCGACAACATGCTCAACACCCTCTGCGTCGGTGTAGTAGACCTTGCCTTCTTCGATCTTGGTGGTGACAACGGAAGTGATGATATCGACGCCTGCGCCGATGGCTTCACGGTTGCACTGACCTCTGGCGTTGATGGGGTTCAGGTCGTAGCCGATCATGTTCTTGCGGCAAAGCAGGGTAACATCGTGACCCTTGAGAGCCAGGTGAGTTGCGGCTTCGGAGGGAGCGGAGCTGCCGCCGATGACACAGACCTTCTTGCCGATTTCGTCTTCCTTGCCATAGATGTTGATGGCATCCCACTTGGCGATTTCGGCACCGGGAATGTTGGGCTTTGCGGGAGTTGCGCCGGTGGCGGCAATAACCACGTCGAAGCCTTCGGCCTTGATCATTTCGGGAGTTGCCCTGGTGTTCAGGCGAACTTCAATGCCCTTGCGGTCCATCTGGCCGATAAGGAAGTCAAGATATCTTTCCAGTTTATATTTGAAGCTGGGATAACGAGCGGTCTTGATCTGGCCGCCCAAAGCGTCGGTAGCTTCGAAGATGACGGGAGTATGGCCGCGTTCCTTCAGGAACATGGCGCACTTCATGCCGCCGGGGCCGCCGCCGATAATGGCGACCTTTTTCAGCTTCTCAACAGGCTTGATCATGCGCTGTACACGATGGTCCATACCCATTCTGGGGTTGATGGTGCAGTGGCTCATCCAGTCGCCCATGGGGCTGGAGCCACGGCAGATGCCGCATTCGATACAGGGGTTCATGTCTTCGCCGTTGCCGTTGGCAAGGATTTCGCCCAGGTTTTCGTTGCAGATGAACAGACGGGCAGCTGCCACCAGGTCAGCCTTGCCGGAAGCGATAATATCGTTGGTCTTGTCCAGATCCATGTAGGTGTTGTTGACGCAGATCTTCATCTTGGCGCCCTTGGCTTTCAGCTCGGCTGCCAGATCTTCGGGAGCTGCACCGCCGCCTGCACCGGGCATCATCATGCCGGAAAGACGGAAGATATCTGCATAGGGAGCCAGCTCGTTGATGAGCTGAACGCCTTCTTCAACGCTCATGTTCTTACCGAAGGGCCCACCGCCGCCACCGATGCCGGGAGCGTTGATGGCGATGATGAAGTCTTCGCCCAGACCCTTACGCAGAGCCTTTATGTACTTGACGGGGAACTTGATGCGGTTTTCGAAGCTGCCGTTGTATTCGTCGGTACGGCGGTTCTTCATTTCGGACAGGAATTCGCCGCAGAGGAAGTCGCCGCCCATGTCGATAAGGACGCCGTCGTAACCGAAGCTCTTGTACAGCTTGGTACGTTCAACAACGATATCGAAGAACTCTTCCATCTTTTCTTCGGTGAGGTAGATGGTTCTGGGGTTGGGAGTTCCGGGGAAGCCGCCGGTGCCGGGGGAGGGACCCTCGGGGCCGTCACGCATCATGGATTCGCGCATTTTGCGCTGTTTTTCTTCAGCTGCGGGGTCACCGCCGCCGGGGCCGCCGGGACCGCCGGGCATACCCATGGGAGCAGCGGGAGCGTTGGGGTCGTTGACGGAATAATTCAGACGCAGCTCAAGGTTGGACATTTCAACGCCCAGGAAGCTGCCCTGGCAGTGGATGAAATGAGCGAACTGAGTAAAGTAGTTCTGAGCACCCTTGTCGTAAATATCATACTGGCAGAAGTGCTTGGAGTCGTGGCCCTTCTGGGTACGCTGAGTGGGGCTGGAAAGCTCCTGGGAGATTATGAAAGCAGCACCGTTCTGGGCGTATCTTTCATAGTAGGTGACAACGGGGTCGCCGGGGTAAATTTCAGGACCCTGCAGGAAGTGAACCTGAGCAGTGGGATAATAAAATCTGCTTTTGAAGGTTCTGCCTCGGATAACAATAGGCGAAGTCAGAGCGCTGTATCTTTCAGACATTTTTTCTTTTCCTTTCTTCGTAATTTTCTTCATTTGAACATGTTTATTTTACTACCATAGAGGAAAGATGTCAATTCTAAGTATTAAAACCCAAGGGGTTCACCGATCAGAATGACCTTGATTTTTCCTGCGGGACGGCACAGGCGGATAGTTTCCAGATAGCAGCAAATGCTGTCTGTTCCGGAGCAGTTTTCGCAGGTGCCGGTGACGGCGCAGCCGGTTTTGATGCCCTCGAATCTCTGGGCGTTGATGGGAGCGGCCACGGTACGGGCACGGGTCAGGGCATCGTCCACGGTTTTGACCACCTTGTTGATGCCTGCCAGCACCACAACGCTTTTGGGGCCAAAGGTCATGGCGGCCACACGGTTGCCGTTGCCGTCGATGTTCACCAGCTGACCGTCTTCGGATATGGCGTTGGCACCGGTGACAAAAACGTCGCTCAATAGACATTTTCGCATCAGTTCCATGCGCTCATCGGCGGTTTTTGCGGTATCTCTGTCGATAACGGGATTGCGCTTACGCAAAGCGTCGATAAGACCCACCTGAGCGCAGGTTTCGCTGCCGCCCCAGCCGATAAGAGCGGTTTCGTCAATGAGGGACAGAGCCTTTTCCAGTGCTTCTTCCTTGTTTTCGCAGTAATATGCTTCAAAATGCCGGGCGTTAAGGGAGTTTACCACCTTTTCTCCCAGCTTTTTGTTTCTTGTTTCAATAGGGGTCATGTTATACCTTCTTTCAATGCTTGGTATTTGGCAGATTTTTAGATGTTTTCAAATCAGTGATTTGAAAACTCCTCACTTCTTAACTATTCACTATTAGTTTTTAGATGAAAAAGGTTTCGGCGTGAGCCGGAAGCTTTTTCATCAGTCCAGCTTGTGCTGGCCGGTATACAGCTCGTAGTATCTGCCCTGTTTTTCAAGAAGCTCGTTGTGGTTGCCTTTTTCAAGGATCTGACCTGCTTCGATAACAGTGATGCAGTGAGCGTTTCGTACTGTGCTGAGACGGTGGGCGATGACGAAAACGGTGCAGTTTTCCATCAGAGCGTCCATGCCTCGTTCGATGGCCTTTTCGGTACGGGTATCGATGGAGGAAGTAGCTTCGTCCATGATAAGCACCGGAGGCTTGGCAACAGCGGCTCGGGCAATGTTCAGCAGCTGACGCTGACCCTGGGACAGGTTTTCGCCGTCGTCCTCGATCATGGTGTTGAAGCCTTCGGGCAGACGCATGATGAAGTCATAGGCGTTGGCTGTCTTGGCAGCTTCGATACACTCTTCGTCGGTGGCGTCCAGACGACCGTAACGGATGTTTTCCATTATGGTGTCGGTAAACAGGTGAGTATCCTGCAGGATGGTGATAAGGCTGTGACGCAGGTCATCCTTCTTGATATCCCGGACGTCGATGCCGTCGTAGAGGATCTCGCCTTCCTGAACATCGTAGAATCGGTTGATAAGGTTGGTGATGGTGGTCTTGCCTGCGCCGGTGGAGCCGACAAAGGCTATCTTCTGACCGGGTTTTGCATAGACGTTTACGTCTTTCAGAACCGGTTTGCCTTCCACATAGTGGAAATAGACATGGTTCAGGCGAACGTCACCCTTGAGCTCAACCAGGTTGAAGCTGCCGTCTTCCAGAGGAACCTTCCATGCATAGTGGTTGCCGACGCGGTTGGCCTTGTCGGTTTCGGTCATGGTGCCCTGCTCGTCGATATTGACGGGAACCAGGGTGACATTGCCTTCGTCCACTTCGGGTTCCTGATCCATGATCTCGAAGATACGTTCTGCGCCTGCGGTGGCAGACAGCAGGGTAACGATCTGGTTGGAGATCATGTTGATGGGCATGGCGACCTGCTTGGTGTAGTTAAGAAATACGGACAGGGAACCGATGGTGAACAGACCGCCGCCTATGGTGAGGCCTGCGATGGAGAAGCTGGGAGCAACGTACTGGTTGATAACCAGAATACCGCCGGCGATGGCAGTAATGGCGTAGCCAAAGCCCATGATGTTGTGGAGCACAGGCATGATGATCATGCCGTAGAAGTTGGCGTTGGTGGCAGCCTGACGGTATTCGTCGTTGAGCTTGTTGAACTCGGCCTTGGCTTTCTTTTCGTAGGTAAAGGCCTTGACGACCTTGATGCCTTCGACCATTTCTTCAACGTAACCGTTGACGATACCAAGAGCTTTGGACTGCTTTTTGAACATGATCTTGCTCTTGCCGCCGATCTTTTTAACAACGAAAGTACAGATCACCAGCATTACTGCAGTGATAAGGAACAGCAGCGGGCTGAGATAGATCATCATGCCGACGGTGCCCACAAAGGAGATGATGGAGGAAACAAAGGTGGTAACGGTGTTTTCCATAGCCATCTGGACAGAGTCGGAGTCGTTGGAGAAGCGGGACA
>JAZULX010000003.1:0-6758 GCA_045603325.1 Oscillospiraceae bacterium
ACATTGAAAAAATGTTTATCATTTTTGCGGGGCGGGATTACTTTTGTGATTTCGCTCTATTTTTTATCCCCGTATGGGCTGCCTAATATATGACCGATTTCCCTCTTCCGTTGGTGCTGCACCTGTGGTATAGTATAAAAAAACAAAATCAGGAGGATCGACATGGAATTTGCCGAACACATCCTTCATCTGGTGGTGCAGTGGAGCATACTTCTCTTTGAGTTCAATTCCGCAGTCATACTCATAATCGCCGCTGTGGGCGCTGCCATCAACTACTTCACCCGCAAGCCCCATACTGTACTTAACTTTGCAAAAAAGCTGAACGTTGTGCTGTCTTTCAAGCTGGCAGCGGAAATCATGCGGCTCACCGTAACCCGCACCTTTTCCGAAATCGCCATTGTGGGCTGCATCATCGCCATCCACGGTGCCATCAGCTTCCTCATCCACTGGGAGATCAAGCACGAAGAAGAAAGCCGCGCTTCCGACACCAATTACCACGACCTGGAAGACGATATCAATCTGTAAAATGCAAACTGCCGTTTTGAGCCTCATCGAAGTTCAAAACGGCAGTTTTGTTGTTATTCCGAATATTTTCCGCAGATTTTCAGCACCATATCCCTGTCCAAATCAGGATACGGGATGAACGGAGCAGGCGGTGCATCGCGTTCTGTCAGCGGCAGATCCATGCACAGGGTATCCCGCCACTGACCGTGTTTGAACCCGGTTTTGGGATGCAGACCCGATTGAACGAACCCGACTTTTTTGTGCAAGGCCTCGCTGGGCGGGTTGGGCGCAGATATGACCGCCGTGATAATCTGAATATTCTGGGCTTTCAGGATCTCTTTCAGTGCGCTGTACAGAGCCGTACCAACGCCCTTTTTACCCCACCCCTGCCTGGTATAGACCGACAGCTCGGCATACCAGTCGTAGGCCTTGCGTTCCCGGGCACGATGGGCATAAGCGTAACCGATGATGCGTCCGTCCTCCACTGCGGCAAGGTAGGGATAGTTCTCCAGCACATTCTCCACCCTCCGACGGAACACCTCTTTCGACGGTACCTCATACTCAAAGGTCAGCACCGTGTCGGTAATATAGGGAGAGTAAATGGAAAGGATCTCGTCACTGTCATTTGCAGTGACCGGGCGAATAGTAAAGCTCATTTTGTGATCTCCAATAATCTGAATTAGTATAGGCGGCGTTACCTGCAACGCCATCAAAAGGATTCTCCTTGAGGAGAAGCTGTCACCAAGGTCAGCTTCGCTGACCTTGGTGACTGATGAGGTGGAAAAACACCCCATCCGGCTCGCATTGCCGTAAACCCGAAAGTTTGCGATCAGCAACCTTCGTGTGTTTGGCATATCCAAACACGATCCCCCTCAAGGGGAAGGCCATGTTGCGCACAACGCCTAAACATCCATAGCCGCTTCGTAGGCGGTGCGGACAGCGTCGGTGATAAGTCCGGCTTCCCGGCAGTCGCCGATGATATACATTTTCGGTGCGCAGCTGAGGAACTTTTCCGCAGCAGCAGAGTTTTCGGTCATACCGGAAGCATTGATAACAGTGTCCGCCGGTACAACGGTGCCGTTTTCCAGCACAACACCGTCGACGGTGACCTCTTTGCAGGCAACACCCTTTATCTGCTCGACCCCCAGCTCAAAAAGAGTAATAAGATGGGTGTTTACGTTCTGTCCATCACCCTTTACTCTGGGCATCAGTTCGGCGCTCCGGCTGATAAGGGTGACTTTTTTGCCAAGTCCCTGCCAGTGGATAGCAGCTTCGCAGCCGGTAAGACCGCCGCCGATAACGGCAACCCTTTCGCCGACTTTTTCCGGCTCAAAATATGCCGTCAGGCTGTCTATCACCTTTTCTCCGCCTGCAACGGGCAGAGCTTTTGCCTTGCCGCCAACGGCAACAATAACGGCATCGGCGTTTTCGGCTTTGACCGTTTCCCCATCGGCTTCAATGCCCAGGCGGATGTCCACGCCGAGGGTTTTCACCCTGTTTATCATGTGACCCAGCCAGCGATGGATGTCCTGCTTGTGGCAGTCGGTGGCAGCGTATCTCAGGATACCGCCAAGGCTGGTTTCTTTCTCAAAGAGCACCACCTGATGACCGCGTTTTGCAGCCACCTCGGCAGCTTTCAGGCCGCCGATACCACCGCCCACAATGACAACCTTTTTCTTTTCGTCGGCAGGCACTATGTGGAGGGTGCTGCGGTCGTCGATCATCCAGTCCACGGGGTTTACGGAGCAGTAACCGTTGCTGCGGCAGCTTACGCAGCGCAGGCAGTTGTTGATCTCGTCATCGTCGCCCGCCATAGCCTTGTTGGGAAAATCCGGGTCGGCAATGAGCAGCTGACGTGCCATAACCACAAAATCCGCCTTGCCGGAAGCAATTATCTCCTCGCACAAAGCCGGGTCTGCCAGAGAACCAACCACGGCCACATGGAAATTTTTGACCTCTTTTTTTACCGCCGCCGCACATTCCACGTTCATGCCCATTGGCCAGTAGGAATTGGCGGTAACTCTGGTGTTCAGGGCAGGCACCACATGGACACCGCCGGAAATATGGGCAATATCCAACAGACCGGGATGTTTGTCCACCTCTTTGAAGAACGCAATGGTGTCCTCCAGAGTGAGCGTGTCTTTCAGATACTCCCGCTTGCTGATGGCGTTTATGTTTTCCTCACCGGAAAAGCGCAGCTCCACAATGAAATCATCGCCCACGGCATCCCGGATGCGCTGCAAACACATGATGGGGAATCTTGCCCGGTTTTCGATGCTGCCGCCGAACTTGTCGGTACGTTTGTTGGTGCGTTTTGCCACGAACTGGCCGAACAGGAACCCGTGACCGCCGTGGATTATCATGCCGTCCAGCCCGCACTGCTTGCAAACCAGGGCACAGTGGGCATAATCGTCGGCGATCTGTTCCAGATCTTCCTCGGTGAACTCGCCCACTTCCTTGCCATCGTTGCTGGGAGCACGGAAATCATACTTTGTTATGCCGTCGTGAGGCTCGCTGAGGGTCATGGCGCAGGGGCCTTTGACTTCTTTTGGCATTTCGTAAGGAGTACCGTCAGCCCGTTTGGGCATCCGGAACACGGGCATTCCTCCGCCTTCTCCACCGGGTCCACCTCCGGGAGCAGGCATGTCTCCGCCCATGGCGCGCATATAGATGCCCATATGGTTGAATGATGTAAACGCCAGCGCACCATGGCGGTGGCAGGCATCGGCATAAGCCTGAATGCTTTCCTTAAAATCCGGTGCGGAAACGTCCACATAGAAGTGGTACATACCACGCACAGCGGTACCTGGACTTACATCGTTTTCGCCGGAGCATACTCTGGCGCATCCGCCGGCGGCAACGTCCTCATAGAACTCAATGCCGCGTTGAGTCATGGCTCCGCCGTTGTCATCCTCTTCGATGCCCATGGGAGCCACAAGAATACGGTTTTTGAAAGTCTTGCCCCGAATAGTCACAGGGCTGAACAAATTCGGATACTTCATTTTCAACTTTCCTTTCATTTTCTTTTCCGGATAATTATAACATATTCCAGCCGGGTTTTGTACTGTCCACCGGGGCGCAAACCCCTGTCCCGGCACAATAATTTACATTTTATTAATCAATAAACGCCTTTTGCGATATAAAATAAAGAGAAATATAATAAAGGAAGCTTTCGCCCAAGAAAGCAGTGTTTATATATGAACAACGACGATTATCGCCCCGATAACGAAAACCAATACCCCTACAGCAACTATTACGACACGCCAAACTATTTCTGCCAGGAATCACCCCGCCGCAAACACAGGGGGTTCAAGGTTCTGGTTTGTGTTTTGCTGGCGGTTCTGGCTTCAGCAGCCGTGGCAACCTATATCAATGCCCGATATGATATTCAGGTGATGAACAGCGGCAGCGGCTGGTCCATGTCCGTGGTTCCCCGGGGTGAGCAGCAGGCAGTTCCTGCCTTGCCGACCGAGGACAGAGCCGAACGGGATCAGGATTTTCCCTCCGATGCCCTGACGGCAACTCCCACCGGTGACGGAACCGTGCTGGCCATATCCGCTCCTGCCCAGTCTCCCATGAGCCTGCAGGAAATCTACAAAAAGGTCGAACCCTCAGTGGTGGGCGTTCTGTGCGAAAGCAACCTCCGCAGCGGTTCAGGTACCGGCATCATCATGAGCGATGACGGTTATATCATCACCAACTGCCACGTCATTTCCGGCGCGCAGAAAATTACCGTGGAACTCAGCGACGGCGAAATCCTTGGCGCCATTATCGTTGGTGCCGACGAACTGAGCGACCTGGCGGTCATCAAAGTAAACGCCACAGGTCTGCCTGCAGCTGAGTTTGGCGATTCCGACCTGCTCATGGTGGGCGACGAAGTTGCCGCCATCGGCAACCCGCTGGGTCTTGAGCTGAAAAGCACCCTGACCGACGGCATCATTTCTGCCATCAACAGGGATATCGAAAGCGACGGCAGAACCCTGACCCTTATCCAGACCAACGCCGCATTGAACGAAGGCAACTCCGGCGGTCCTCTGATCAACAACAGCGGCCAGGTGATAGGCGTCAACACCATGAAAATGTATTCCACCGTCACCAATGTGGAGGGGCTTGGTTTTGCCATCCCCATCAGCCTTGCAAAGCCTATTATCGACGAACTTATCAACAGCGGTTATGTCCGGGGCCGTCCCGCCATCGGCATCTCCGGCAGCGACGTGACCGACAAGGCTTCCGCTTATTACCGCATTCCCAACGGTGTGCTGATCCACTCCGTCCAGTACAGCTCCGATGCCCATGCCCAAGGCATTGAACCCGGGGATGTTATCGTCCGGATCAACGGTATCGACATAACCACCATGGACGAACTCAACGAAATCAAGAACGACTACCACGCCGGCGACACCGTCACCCTCACCATCTACCGCAACGGTGAACTGATGGATTTCGACATCGTCCTTATGGACGCCGCACTGGCAGAGTAAACTAAATTAGCTGTCATTTCGAACACCATCCCAAATTGGCTCGAAATGGCAGCTCTTTTTTCGCTTTGCTTCCCTGTGGCGTTGACCACACCTGTAAATAAGTGGTATAATTATTCCAAGCAAAAGCAGTCGCACTATCACTGTCATCCTGAGCAAAGCGAAGGATCTTATTAAAGATTCTCCGGTCATCAAGCTGACCTCACGCCGCCCGCCAATTACGCAAGATGCAACGTACAACGCCGTAGGGGCGGCGATTCGCCGCCCGCCAAATACGCACTGCATTTCCTGTTACCCCGTATTCGGAACGGCTGCGGCTGTTCCTCCAATTTTTCTTTCAGGAGCCATTATGTCAGATTTCAACCTTACCATCCCGCCTTACGCTGCCATAGCCATCGAAAAACTGAATAATTCCGGTTTCGAAGCCTGTGTGGTGGGCGGCTGCGTAAGAGATACGCTCCTCGGCAGGACTCCGGGGGACTGGGATATCTGCACCTCCGCTCTGCCGGACCAGACCCGGCAGGTCTTTGAATCCCACCACCATGTGATAGACACCGGCATAAAACACGGCACCGTAACCGTTGTGTCCGACGGTCATCCTCTGGAGATAACCACCTACCGTACTGAGGGCAATTACACCGACCATCGCCGGCCGGACAGCGTGACTTTCGTTTCCGACATCCGTCAGGATCTTTCCCGCCGGGACTTCACCGTGAACGCCATGGCTTACAGCCGAACCACCGGCCTTATCGACCTGTTCGGCGGACGGGAAGATCTCCAAAATCGCATTATCCGCTGCGTGGGTGACCCGGAAAAACGCTTCGAAGAAGACGCTTTGCGCGTTTTGCGTGCCTTGCGGTTTGCTGCTGTGCTGGATTTTGAGATCGAACCTCAGACCGCCGCCGCAGTGCATAAAATGCGCGGTTTGCTGGAAAATATCGCAGTGGAGAGAATTTTTATCGAGCTGAAAAAGCTCCTGTCCGCACCTGCTGCATGCCGGATAGTCTCCGAATTCGGCGATGTCATTCTCGCTGCCGCAGGTCAGCAGCCCAATCCCCGCAAAGCTGCCGCAAACAGCAGCACCGCCGTGGCGTTCTGCCTGCATTTTGCCGATGCAGCTGCTGTTTTGACCCGGCTGAAAGCGCCCAAAGCCCTTATCACATCAGCTTTGGCTTTGCAGACCGCAAAACCGCCCGAAACTTTGGCGGATGCCTTGTCCCTGAAAGGCCGATTGGGCGACGACGATTTCAAAACCCTGATTGAATATTTCGACGCTCAGGGAACTGCCACCACACTTTTGCATCAGGCGCAAGCCAGCGGCATCCCCTGCAGAATATCCCAGCTGGACATCACCGGCAAAGACCTTTCCGCCCTGGGAATCAGCCCGGGACCTGCCATGGGCCGCACACTGAACGCCCTTTTGGACGCGGTGATGGAAGGACGGCTGGAAAACAAAAAACCCGCATTGCTTGGGGCTGCAGAGCATATTTTTGAAAGCTGAACATCTGTCCAATGCTCCAAATGGTCACCTTTAAGCCCAAACGGACGGGTTTTGCCTTAGTCGATTGACTTTTGGGTGCCCGATGCTATAATGTAGATGTAGAAAAATCCTTATTTTTCCCAAGATTTCATCCGAAACGGAGTTGAATAAATATGTCCAGATTTGTATATGCCGACAACGCGGCAACCACTTCCGTGGCTCCCGAAGTTTTCGAAGCCATGAAACCCTATTTTACCGAGCATTTCGGCAACCCCTCCGGCCATTATTCCATCGGC
>JAZULX010000004.1:0-16635 GCA_045603325.1 Oscillospiraceae bacterium
TTGATGAAGCCAGAAAGCACTTCAACACAGCTGTCACGATGGAACCGACAAATATGGAATACCGCCAGGCTCTTTCCCGCGTTCAGATGGGCGGACAGGCATATCGTCCGGCAGGTTACGGAGGTATGAGCAGTGCCAACACCTGCGATTGCTGTTCATCTCTACTCTGAGCAGACTGCTGCTGCGAAAGTATGGGTGGAGACCTGATACCCTGCTGCTGATATGAAAACTCGTACCATTTCTTTTGTGGCTGTTTGTTCCGCACTTTCTGTTGTGCTGCTGTATGTCATGTCGGTGATGCCGACAATGAGAATAGCCATTTGCGCTGTGGTTTCTGTTGCAACAGCTGTGACAGTTATTCGCTGCGGAAAAAAGGCCGGTGCCGTCCAGTATGTTGTTTCTGCTGTTCTGGCACTTCTGCTGATACCCGAAAAAGGCATTGCTGCAGTATATGCGATTTTTATCGGACATTACGCAGTATGTAAAAGCGTCATTGAAGGGCTTAACAGGCTTTGGCTTGAATGGGTTTTGAAACTCATACTTTTCAACCTTTGTTTTGCAGTTGCGTATCTTTTGATGATTACGCTGACAGGAGTTGAATTACCTGTCGGCACAGCTATCCTGTTTGCCGGCGGCAATATTGTGTTTATAATTTACGATATGGCACTTACTGTGCTTATCGATTTCATTGTAAAAAGGACAAGAATCGTATAAGGGAAGTAGATAATTTTGATTACAAGTATGACCGGTTACGGCAGAGCCGTTGCCAAACTGTCTGAAAGAGAAATTACCGTAGAAATCAAGTCTGTCAACAACAGATATCTCGACTGCAATGTAAAACTGCCCAGGCTGTTTTCCTTTGCGGAAGAAGCCGTCAAGGCAAAGGTGCAGTCCATGGTGTCCCGCGGCAAGGTGGATGTTTACATCACTGTTGCGGTGACTGACGGTTCCGATGTCAAGATATCTCTCAATACTCCGGTGTTTGAGGGATACCTGGCTGTGATGCGCCAGATGACTGAGCAGTATGGAGTAAAAGATGACATCTCTGTCTCTGCATTGGCCCGTATCAGCGATGTGTTTGTTGTGGAAAAACAGCAGGCAGATGCAGACGAGGTTACGGCAGACATTGTTTCCGTTGTGGAAGCGGCGCTTAATGCCTTCAATGAGATGAGAGAAAGAGAAGGTTCTGCTCTTCGTGCGGATATTGAATCCAGAGCCAAGACCATTGAATCCATCGTGTCTCAGATTGAAGTGAAATCTCCCGAAACTGTGGCTGCTTATCGTGCCCGACTCGAGCAGAAACTGCGTGAAGTGCTTGAAAACCGAAGCCTTGACGAAAGCAGGATCATTACAGAAGCTGCTGTGTTTGCCGATAAGATCGCAGTAGATGAGGAAACAGTTCGTCTCAGAAGTCATTTGTCTCAGTTGGAGACCATGCTTGAAACCGGAAGCCCCATCGGACGAAAGCTTGATTTCCTGATGCAGGAACTGAACCGTGAAGCCAACACCATCAGCTCAAAATGCTCCGACGCTTCAGTTGCTATGCTGGCTGTTGACCTTAAAGCTGAACTTGAAAAAATCAGAGAACAGATCCAGAACATTGAATAGGGAGGATGAAGCGTGAGATTTATCAATATAGGTTTTGGTAACATGGTTTCGGCTGAACGGATCCTTTCTATCGTCAGCCCTGAATCCGCACCTATCAAGAGAATGATCCAGGAATCCAGAGACAGAGGCATGCTTGTGGATGCCACCTACGGCAGAAGAACAAGAGCAGTTATCCTGATGGACACCGACCACGTGATTTTGTCGCCGGTTTCACCGGAGACTGTGGCAAACAGACTCAGTGAGGAGGGTGATGACCAGTGAGCGGCAAACTTATTGTTATTTCCGGCCCTTCCGGAGTGGGAAAAGGAACTGTTGCATCTGCGCTGGAAGCCGCTGACCCCAGAATCAAGATATCTGTTTCCGCAACCACAAGGCAGCCCAGAAAAGGCGATGTCCACGGTGTGAATTACTTTTTCCTTTCCAAGGATGAGTTTGAACAGATGATAGACCGTGACGAGTTCCTTGAATATGCCGAGTATGTAAACAATTGCTACGGAACTCCAAAGAAACCCGTGCTTGAAAACCTCGAGCAGGGTATCAGTGTTATCCTGGAAATAGACGTCAAGGGTGCCTTTCAGGTGAGAGAGAAGTACCCTGAGGCAGTCCTGATATTCCTGACTGCACCGATGGAAACTCTTGTAAAAAGAATCGAAGGCAGGCAGAAAATGGATCAGGCAGAGCTTGATAAACGCCTTGCAACTGCCGAATGGGAGTTCCTGCAGGCCGACAAATTTGATCATGTAATAGAAAACAATGACCTCGACGTAACTGTCGATATGGTTAGAAAAATTTTGAATGTAATGTAAGGAAGGATTGAAAACAATGCTTTACCCCCCTATGAGTAATCTTCTTGAAAACATCAACAGCCGTTATCTTCTTGTAAATGTTATTGCACGTCGTGCACGTCAGGTTTCCATCGAAGCCGAAAAGCTTGGCGAGCCTCTTACCGAGAAGCCTGTCAGCATTGCTATCGGTGAGATCGCAGAAGGCAAGCTTACTGCTTCCGTAAAGAGCGAAACCGATCCCGTATACGATGATGTCGAGTATTTTGAAGACGATCAGGAGATAGAATAATATGCCGCTGGTGGCTCGTGTTGCTGTTTCGTCAGTGACTTATGCCATAGACAAGCCCTATGAATATCGCGTTACTGCTGAACTGAAAGAAAAGGCTAAACCTGGATGCAGGGTGCTTGTTCCCTTTGGAAGCGGCAACAAAATGTCGGAAGCCATGATACTTTCGCTGGCACAGGTCGAAACCGATAAGGAACTGAAATCCATAGTGAAGGTGCTGGACGACAGCCCTGTACTTGACGAATTCGGTCTTAAGCTGGCACTTTGGCTTCGGCAGCGGTGTTTCTGCGCCCTGTTTGATGTTGTCAAGGCTATGCTGCCTTCCGGACTTCTGTACAAAACCCGTGACAGCGTATACATAGCCGCCGGTATCGACCGCGATAAGGCTTATGAGTCTGCAGGCAAAAGTAAAAAACAGGCAGTTGTTTTGGATGTGCTGTTTGCCAACGGCGGTGAATGTGCTGCTGAAGTACTTTCCAATGCGTTCGACGGCAAATATCCAACGGATGCTGTAAAGTCGTTGTCTCAAAAGGAGATAGTATATACAGAAACCAGTGCTTACCGCATGACGGCAGATAAGACTTCCGATATTGTTTCTCTCGAGATTTCTCCGGAAGAAGCAATGGTTTATGCCAACTCCAAGAGTAAATCGGCGCCATTGCAGGCATCGGTGCTTCGTACCCTTGCTGCAGTTGGAGAAGCTTCTGCCAAGGAACTGTGCTACTTCACCGGTGCGTCTATGGTTACCGTCAGAAACCTTATAAAAAAGGGCTTCCTTTCATCACGGCAGGTGGAAATTTTCAGAAGACCTGAAATCGAACCCGGTGATGTTAAGGATCGTCCTGTGCTTAACAGCGAACAGCAGGCGGCTTATGATGGGCTTAAACAGCTCATGTTTTCGGGCAAACCCAACGTTGCGCTGCTGTATGGCGTTACCGGCAGCGGCAAAACCCAGGTTTATATAAGCCTGATTTATGATGCTTTGAGCAAAAACAAGACCGCTTTGGTGCTTGTTCCTGAAATTGCCCTTACACCGCAGCTGATGAAACTGTTCGCCGCTCATTTCGGCGACTCTGTTGCCATACTTCACAGTTCACTTCGAGCAACCGAAAGATACGACGAATGGAAGCGCATCAATGCAGGTAAAGCAAGGGTTGTTATCGGTACCAGATCTGCGGTATTTGCTCCTTTGAAGAATATCGGCGTCATAATCATTGACGAAGAACACGAACAAACCTATAAATCCGAGGCATCTCCCAGATATCACGCCCGGGATGTGGCCAAGTACCGATGCGTAAATGATAATGCGCTGCTTGTGCTTGGGTCTGCAACCCCGTCTGTGGAGTCCATGCACAGCGCTGTTACCGGCACATACAGCCTCTTCAGGCTCAACAACCGATATAATCGCCAGCATATGCCGAGAGTGCTGATATCCGATACAAAGAAGGAATTTTCCTACGGAAACTTTGGCTCCGTGGGTTCTGTTTTGGCTGAGGAAATCGGCAAAAACCTTGACAGGGGAGAGCAGACAATTCTGTTTCTCAACCGTCGCGGTACGAGCAGGATAGTATCCTGTTCAAAATGCGGATATGTTCCCGAATGTGACCGATGCAGCGTCAAGATGACATATCATCAGGCTAACGGGCGGCTTATGTGCCACTACTGCGGCAGATCTGTGCCCATTCCTTCAAACTGCCCTGAATGTGGAGGCGCTTTCCAGCTTGCCGGGTTCGGAACCCAGCACCTTGAGGAAGAACTGGAAGAACTGTTCCCGGGCACAAGAGTAATACGCATGGACGCAGACTCAGTCTCGTCTTCCAACAGTCATGAAAAGATTCTCAGCAGATTTGAAAAAGAACAGATTCCGATTTTGATCGGCACTCAAATGGTCACCAAGGGTTTGGACTTCGAAAATGTTACCCTTGTTGGTGTCATTGATGCCGACGTAGCTCTTAACTCTTACAGCTTCCGTTCCAATGAGCGCACCTTTTCTCAGATTACCCAGGTAGTTGGCAGAGCAGGTCGCGGAGACAAAGAGGGCAGAGCCGTTATTCAGACCATGACACCGCTTAATTCTGTGCTGAATCTTGCTTCGGTTCAGGATTACGACAGCTTTTTCAACGAAGAGATTCAGAATCGTGAGCTTCTGAATGCGCCGCCTTTTGCCGACCATATTGTGCTGACTTTTGCGGGAATGAATGAAAATATGGTGGAAAACTCCGCCATGGTTGCCCGTGATGTGCTGAGCAGAGCGGTGCTCAATGAAAACATAAGCTGCGATGTTATCGGTCCTGCACCTGCGCAGATAGCAAGAATCAATAACAGATTCCGTTATCGGCTGACAATTGTGGGAAAAAACGATAAAAAACTCAGAAATATTATTGAACAGTTTTTGGTTCAGCATTCCAAGAACAGAATAAATAAAGGCGTCGTTGTTTATGCAGACGTCAATCCCTATGATTAATCGAGAGGTAGATAAATATGGCTCTTAGAAACGTTTTGAAGGAAGGCGACGAAAGTCTTCTGAAAAAGTCGCGTCCCATCACTCAGTTCAACGACAGATTGTTTGAACTGCTGGACGATATGAAGGAAACAATGATGGCTTCCAACGGTGTCGGTCTTGCCGCACCTCAGGTTGGTGTTCTCCGCCGTGTGGTTGTTGTTCTTGACGTAGATACCGATGAGATAATCGAACTTATCAACCCCGAAATTCTGTCTGTAGAAGGCGAACAGGACGGCCCCGAAGGCTGCCTGAGCCTGCCCAATATCTGGGGCATGGTCAAGCGTCCCGACCACGTAATCGTCAAAGCTCAGGACAGAAACGGTGATGAGTTTACCGTTGAGGGTTATGACCTTTTGGCAAGAGCTTTCTGCCATGAATGTGACCATCTTGACGGCGTTTTGTTCAGAGAGCATGTTTATCAGTTCCTGACCCAGGAAGAACTGGATGAGTACTATGCCCAGATGGAAGAGGAATACGACGAAGAGGACTTTGAAGAAGAGTTTGAACTTTCCGAGGACGAAGAAGAATGAGAATAGTATTCATGGGCACTCCGGATTTTGCGGAGATTTGCCTGCGCAGACTTTTTGAGGACGGACATGAAATAGCTGCTGTATACTCCAAGCCGGACATGCCCAAAAATCGCGGTATGAAAATGCAGATGACTCCTGTCAAGGAATATGCGCTTGAAAAAGGTATTGAAGTGGTTCAGCCTGTAACATTGAAGGATGAAGAAATCCAGGCACAGCTTAAGGCTTTCGACCCGGAACTCATCGTTGTTGTGGCATACGGCAAACTGCTGCCCAAAGCTATCCTGGATATGCCAAAGTATGGCTGTGTCAATGTCCACGCTTCGATTCTGCCGAAATACCGTGGTTCCGCGCCCATTCAATGGTCCGTTATCAACGGCGACAAGATCACGGGTGTAACCACCATGATGATGGCAGAAGGTATGGATACCGGCGATATCATAGAAACCCTGGAAACCGAGATCGGCGAGAACGAAACATCCGAACAGCTTTGGGACAGAATGGCTGCCCTTGGAGCCGAGCTTATTTCCAAGACTGTCAGGGATTTTGAAAGCGGAAACATCACCCTTACTCCTCAAGACGATTCGCTTGCTACCCATGCGCCAATGCTCACAAAAGACTTGTCTCCCATCGACTGGAACAGGTCTGCAAAACAGATTCACGATCAGGTTCGCGGTCTGATACCATGGCCTGTGGCTTCGACTGAGTTTGGCGGTAAGCGATTCAGAATTTTTGAAACCGTTGTTTCCGACAAGACCACTGTTCATCCTGCGGGAAGTATAATTGCTGCCGGTAAGGAAGGCCTTGAAGTCGCCTGCGGAAACGGTCAGGTAATTGTTGTCAGAACAATTCAGGCTGACGGCGGCAAAAGAATGGCTGCTGCAGATTACCTGCGCGGTCATCCCAATGATTTTGAGATAATTAAGTAATTAGGAGAGAAAGATGGCAAATTCACGGGAAACTGTCCTTAGTGCTCTTGTGGCCATGCGCCGAAACGGTGCGTGGTCTGACGGAGTTTTGAAAGATCTTATAAAGAGAGACGGGCTGGACTCCCGTGACGCTGCTCTTGCCACCAGAATATGCGGAGGAGTATTGCAGAACCTCACGCTTTGCGACTTTTATATTTCATCGTTTTGCACCGCAAAAATCGACAAGCTGCAGCCTATTGTGAGAGACATCCTCAGGATAGGTGTTTACCAGATCGTTTTTATGGATCGGATTCCTCAAAGTGCAGCCGTCAATGAAGCTGTTGCCTCTGCAAAGAAACATGCCAATCCCAGGGCTGCAGGCATGGTCAACGGCATACTGCGGTCTTTGTGCCGCAGTTTGGACAATTTGCCCCAGCCGAAACAGGATGAATATCTTTCTGTTCAGTACAGCCACCCTCAGTGGCTGTGCGACGAGCTTGCAAAGAGTGTTGGGATGGAACAACTGGAACCTTTGCTGGCTGCCAACAATGTTTCGCCTTTGACTGTTGCCCAAATCAACACAACCAAGTTTACACCTGCCGAGGCTAAGGAACTTTTGGCTGCTGACGGCGTTGAATTTCAGCCTCACAGATGGATGAAGGACTGCCTGCTGCTTAAAGATACCGGCAGCATTGAAGCGCTGACAGCGTTTCAGACGGGTGCCATAACTGTTCAGGATGCAGCAGCAAAACTCGCTGTTGCTGTCAGCGGCGTAAAACCCGGAGATACTGTGATAGACGGCTGCGCCGCACCGGGAGGTAAGTCTTTTGCTGCAGCAATTCAGATGAAAGACGAAGGCAAGGTCTTGTCTTTCGACATTCATCAGCACAAGATAAAGCTGATCGCTGCCGGAGCTGAAAGGCTTGGCCTTGAATGTATTGAAGCCCGGGTCGGCAACGGCAAACAACCGGATGAAAGTCTGTTCGGTATAGCTGATGTTGTATTGGCAGACGTTCCATGTTCAGGATTTGGTGTTATCAGAAAAAAACCTGAAATCAGATACAAAAAGCAGCAGGATGCTGAAAACATGCCGGCTATCCAGATGGATATCATATCCGGACTTTCAAAATGTGTAAAACCCGGCGGTGTGCTTCTGTATTCCACCTGCACCGTTCTGAAACAGGAAAACGAACTGGTGGTTGAAGCTTTTTTGAAAGCTCATCCTGAGTTTGCTGCCGAGAGTTTTGAAACGCCCGTTGGAAAAGCAGAAAACGGAATGATGACATTGCTGCCGCACCTGCACGATACAGACGGATTCTTTATCTGCAAGTTAAGGAAAAAAGTATGACAGAAAAAATCGACATTAAATCTTTGACTCTTGATGAACTGAAAGCAGCTTTTGCTGAAATGAACCAGCCCAAGTACAGGGCCGGTCAGGTTTACAAATGGCTCCATGAAGCAGTCGAATCCTTCGACGAAATGAGCAATCTGCCAAAGCAGCTGCGCAGTGAACTTGAGGATAAGTATTATATAAATGTACCTCTGGCCGTAAGAAAACAGGTTTCAAAGCTGGACGGCACCATTAAATACCTGTGGAAACTCAGAGACGATACCTATATCGAATCCGTTGTTATGAGTTATCATCACGGCAATACAATTTGTATTTCCTCTCAGGTTGGATGCCGGATGGGCTGTGCGTTCTGCGCATCTACCCTTAACGGCAAGGTACGAGACCTTGCACCATCGGAGATGCTGGATCAGGTAATGTTTGGACAGAAAGATTCCGGTAAGAAAATATCCAACATTGTCCTTATGGGTACCGGCGAACCGTTGGACAACTATGACAACGTTATGAAATTCCTTGAGCTTGTCAACAGTTCCGACGGCATGAATATCGGCATGCGTCACATCTCACTTTCCACCTGCGGCCTTGCAGACAGGATAGACAGAATGGCAGACCGTGACCTTCAGCTTACGCTGTCGGTTTCGCTGCATGCTCCGGATGACGAAATAAGAAGTACAATCATGCCCGTAAACAGGGCGTTCAACGTTCAGCGGCTTATGGGTTCCTGCCGAAGCTATTTTGAAAAAACCGGCAGACGAATTTCCTTTGAATACGCTATGATCAGGGATGTGAACGACACCATCGAATGTGCTGCCAAACTGGTTGCACTTCTGAAAGGTATGCCGGCACATGTAAATCTGATACCGCTTAACAATGTGGACGAAAGTCCGCTGAAACCCAGCTCTCCCGAGACTGTAAAAGCTTTTCAGCAATACCTTGAAAGCAAAGGCGTTACCGCTACGGTAAGACGAAGTCTTGGAGGAGATATCGATGCTGCCTGCGGACAGCTTCGAAGAAGACACGGTGCGTAATGCACGCTATCCGCAACTGCTAAGAAAGGACACTTTTGCTTTGCAAAGTCATGGTGATTGGTATGAAAGCCTTTGGTATGACTGATAAGGGCCTGGTTCGCTCCGAGAATCAGGATGCATACAGAATCGTTACTCTTTCCGATAAAAGCCAGTGCTGCGTTGTCTGCGACGGCATGGGCGGTCATAATGCAGGTAACGTTGCCAGTACGTTTGCTATTGACGCTTTTGTTGAGGCGCTTGATTCCGAACTTGTGGCGGGAACAGACCGCCATCTTGCCATAGAACAGGCATGTCGTGCAGCAAATGAATTGGTTTTTGATGCTGCTGCAAGAAATCCGCTGCTTTCCGGAATGGGCACAACTATTGTAGCCGCTGTGGTAAGTGAAGATAATATTATGGTTGCCAATATAGGCGACAGCCGTGCTTACCATATATATAAAGGCAACATTTATCAGATCACCTATGACCATTCTCTTGTGGCAGGTCTTATCGAAAAAGGCGAAATCACACCTGAACAGGCCAAGACCCATCCCAGAAGAAACCTTATCACCAGAGCACTCGGTACCGAAGAAACGGTTATCTGCGATATTTATGAGATAGATCCTTATCTTGGCGGATTTATTGTGCTGTGCTCCGACGGATTGTCAAACCTGATTTCAGATCAGGAAATTCGCCAGCTTATAAAAGGTGCTGACGAAGTGAGCTGCAAGGCTCTTATGGATCTGACATTCGAGCGCGGCGCCACCGACAATGTAACTATACTGATTATTGAACTTTAACCCGAAAGGGGGGAATCCAATGGACAAATATACAGGAATGCTGCTCGACGGCAGATATGAGCTGCTGGAACCAATCGGTATCGGCGGCATGGCAGTGGTGTATAAAGCACGCTGTCACAGGCTGAACCGTCTTGTTGCAGTAAAAATACTCAAAGAAGAATATTCAAAAGACGCTGATTTCAAGCGCAGATTTGAAACCGAATCAAAGGCAGTTGCAATGCTGTCCCATCCGAATATTGTATCTGTTTATGATGTCAGCCGGTCCGAAGGGCTGGAATATATCGTAATGGAACTTATCGACGGCATGTCTTTAAAAGACTATATGCTTAAAAGAGGCAGACTGGGATGGCGCGAAACTCTGCATTTTGCAACACTTATCGCAAAAGCCCTTGAACACGCCCACAGCAGAGGAGTTATCCACCGTGACATCAAGCCCCATAATATTATGGTGCTCAGAGACGGCAGTGTTAAGGTGGCTGACTTTGGTATTGCAAGATTTACCACGTCTCAGCATACGCTGACCCAGGAGGCATTGGGTTCCGTACATTATATCTCGCCCGAACAGGCGAGAGGCAGCCAGCTTGACGCCAGAACAGACATTTATTCTCTTGGCGTTGTCATGTATGAAATGATGACCGGCAGACTGCCTTATGACGGCGAATCTCCCGTGGCGGTAGCCATTGCACATATTAATTCCACGCCCGTTTTGCCTCATGAAATTGCCGATGATATCCCTGCAGGGCTTGAGTACATTGCCATGAAAGCCATGACCGCGGATCTTAAAAAGCGTTATGCTTCCGCTTCCGATATGTATGAGGATCTTGAAGCATTCAGGCAGGATCCCGAAATCAGATTCGACCAGCCGAAACAGCCCATAAAGAAAGAAATTGCGGTTGTACCCGCTACAGTTCCCGCTGCAGCAGATACCAAGCCTGCGGAAAAACCAAAGGCAGATAAACGAGTAAAAACAGAATCAGTCTCTGCTTCGTCCAAAAAGAAAAAAGACGAAAAGAAAAACAAATCAGGGCTCATTGCTGCGATTATTTGTATCCTTGTGTTTGTGGGTGGGTTGATCTATTTCCTGTCCAGTTTCTTGTTTGGTGATATTCTCAACAAGAATAAGACCGTTATTGTGCCTCAGTTTGTCGGTGTAAATTTTGACGCCATTACAAATGAGGACTACGCTGACTTCAATATTGAACTTGAAGCCACCAAGAGCAGTGACGAATACGTGGCGGGCGTTGTTATGAGCCAGAACCCCGAATCCGGCAGGGAAGTCAAGGCCGGAGCCACCATCAAGCTGACTGTTAGTTCCGGTGAAAATATCGACACTATGCCTGATGTGGTCAACACTCAGCAGCAGGTTGCTATGATGACCCTGGATTCGCTGTCGGTAATGATAGATTTGGTTTTGGAACAGGAATACTCCGACTATGTTGAAGGTTATGTCATAAGGACCGATCCCACTGCCAACACAATACTCCACGACGGTGACAAGATTACTCTTGTTGTCAGCCTCGGCCCCAAGGAAGAATTGGTGGTTATGCCCAGCCTTATCGGTTTGACCGGAGATGAAGCGGAGATAAAACTATTGGATTACGGATTGCAGCTTGGAGAGGTCAGAGAGTTCGAAAACGAAGATATGCCTGAGGGCACAGTATATTTCCAGAGCGTTGAGCATGGAACTTCTGTTGCTCCCGGAACCAGCGTAAACCTTTACCTGAGCCTTGGCGCAGCAGAAGACGAGGAACCTGAGGAGTCGGATGAGTCCGATGAGCAGGAAGATCCCGCCACCCCCCACGGAAATGTTCCTCCTGCCCATGACCAGCCTTCATCCGGTTTGCCGTCAGGTGATGCAGATATTGTTCTGCCATCCGACGGAAACTCTCAGGAACCTGTTTTGAGGGATGTCATTATCAAACTGCCTCAGGATGTGGCATCAGTAAAGGTAACTGTTAAACTGAACCAGGAAACCGTATTCGAAGACGTTGTGTTGTGCGACAGCGATTTCCTTACATGCCCCATTTCCGGCACAGGCCAGCAGTTTATGGACATCTATTTTGATGATATTCTGAAATACTCCGATGTGGTGGATTTTAATTGATGACAAAAGGAAGAATTATTAAAGCTCTCAGCGGTTTTTACTATGTTCAGACGGATGAAGGTCTGATTGAATGCCGTGCCAGAGGTAAGTTCCGACTGGACGGTACCTCTCCGCTTGTTGGTGATATGGCCGAGATCGAGCTGCAAAACAACGGAAAAGGGTATGTTATGGGTATAGAACCCCGTAAGAACGCTTTTGTCCGTCCTGCTGTTGCAAATATCGACCAGCTCGTAATAATCGCTTCGGCAGTTATTCCTGTAACTGACCCGTATCTTATAGACAGAGTATCGGTTATTGCAGAACTGAAAGATGTGGAAGTTCTGATTTGCCTCAACAAGGCGGATATCGATCCTGCCAATGAACTGTATGATATTTACACGAAAGCCGGATTCAAAGTTATCCGCACCAGTGCGGCTACAGGGCTTGGAACAGACGAGCTTGTGGATGCCATAAAGGGAAAAATCAATGCTTTCACCGGCAACTCCGGCGTTGGCAAATCCAGCCTGCTCAACCGTATTGAGCCGGGGATAGACCTTAAAGTGAACGAGGTCAGTGATAAACTAGGCCGTGGTAAACATACCACGCGTCATGTGGAGCTGATTTCATTGAGCTGCGGTGCCTATGTTGCGGATACTCCCGGGTTTTCATCCTTTGATGCAGATCAGGAAGATCCTATTCTGCCCGAAAGACTTCCTCTTGGATTCATTGATTTTGCAGACCATATCGACAATTGTCGGTTTGTCAACTGTTCCCACACCAAGGAAAAGGGCTGCGCAGTTTTGCAGGCTCTTGAGGATGGCTTGATTTGCCCGACAAGGCATGAAAGCTATGTCAGACTTTGGGAACAGGCAAAACTCATCAAACCCTGGGAACTGAAGCAAAACCAATAGAAGTAACAGAAATAAACTCCTCTGCATAGTCTGATGCAGGGGAGTTTTTATGTTTTGCAGACAATGTGCGGCAGGGATTTTGATAATAGCTGTCTCGGTGGGTTTGATACTGTCCCTGTTCTTTGGAGGCTGCGGCACAGTAATTTTTGCAATCATCGCAGCTGTTATCGGGCTGCTGCTGTTAAAAGGAAGATAGCTGTTCCGGCTTGTTTGAGAATCTGTTGGATTATTCAAACGAGCCGGAATATTTTTGTTGTGCCGGTAATATGTTGTACAAAAACCAAAGGAGTGGACAACATGGTACTGAGTTTGAAAAAACAACATCTTGAAGACTATCGTCCGGCTGTGGTGGCAGAAACCGTTACTGAAGAAGCCGGCGACGTTATCGTTCCCGATTCCTGGCCTGATGCAGAGCGAATCTGCGGAAGCAGCGGAACTGTCGTTGTCAGGTCAAAGGAATGCACGGCAGGCAAAGCAACAGTAAACGGCAGCGCAAAAATCTGGGTTATGTATCAGACCGCAGACAACGAGATTAAATCTGTTTCGGCGGTGCTGCCGTATGCTGTGGAGTTCGCCGATCCTTTCATCACCGAGAGTTCCAATATTATGGTTCAGCCAAGAATAATATCCTGTGAAGGCAGAGTTATCAACTCAAGAAAACTCCAGGTCAAAGCATCCATATGTGTTGCATGCGCTGTATTGAACGACACGGAACTGGTTTACTGCGACGAGGCAGAAAGCGAATGCAGTATTGAAGTGAAGTGTGGCGAGTACCCGATCATGGTCACAAAGACAGTTAAGGAAAAGAACTTCACCATATCTGACGAGCTGCAGTTGGAAAGCGGAAAACCGGGATTCGGTCAGCTGCTTGCTCACTCGATACTGCTTAAGGTCACTGACAAGAGGTTGGTGGGAACAAAGCTTGTGTTCAAAGGAGAGGCAGACATAGCGGTGGTGTATTTGACGGCCGACGGAAATGTGGAGAACACAAACCTGAATCTGCCGTTTTCACAGATAATTGATCTTGACGACGCTGAAGAAACAGATATACCCTGGCTTGCGATAACAATGACGTCCTGCGAACTGGAGATACTGGACGACTATTCCGAAAACCTTAGAAGACTGGAACTCAACATGAACGTGCTTGCTCAGGCAGCTGTTTCCGGTCAGCAGGTGATAAAACCTGTACTCGATTTTTACAGCACAGAGCATGATACATCAACAGTTGTTTTTGCTGCGGAACTGACATCACTGCTGGATATTCAAAACATTCATCGGTCGGTCAGAGAGCGCATTGCTGCTGACAGCCAGCCGGTAAAAATACTGGATGTTACCGCAGCAATGCCAAAACGTGATTTTGTTTCTGGAAACGATCGAGCCACAGCCAAACAGAGTCTCGAAACAACCGTTATTTATCTGGATCAGAACGGAGCTGTCAAATCTCAGCGAAAAAAATCGGAAGTGCAGGCAGAACTGGAACTTTCCGACAAGGCTCATGCTAATGTTTCCTGCGAGATGACTGCTTCACCGTCGGCATCCATCAGCGGCAGTGACATTGAAGTGAACATCGAGCTGGAGTTTTGCTTTGTCTGCACATCAAAGCAGACAGTTGATCTGCTTGCCGATGGTCAGATAAGTGATGAACCCATTGACAATAAGAATAAACCATCAGCTGTACTGACCAGGGCAGAGGATGATCTCTGGCAAATTGCTAAAAAGTACGGAGCAAAGGTTGCGGATATCAAAGCAGTAAATGGAATTGAAGACGAACAAATCTTCGGAAAAATGATACTTATACCTAAACCTGCCGGCACCACCGGAGGCATATAAATCGGAAACCAATATCGGCAAGGAGGAATAACAGTGGAACACAGCAGACTGTACGAAGATATCGCAGCCCGCACCGGTGGGGATATTTATATCGCGGTGGTTGGCCCGGTCAGAACCGGAAAGTCTACATTTATCAAGAAGTTTATGGAGACAGTTGTTATCCCCAATATTGATAATGTATATAAAAGAGAAAGAGCAAAGGATGAACTGCCCCAAAGTGGGTCCGGCAGAACTGTAATGACCATGGAACCAAAATTTGTACCCGAAGAGGCTGTTACGGTAAATTTCGGCAAAGCAAAAGCCAGAGTCCGGCTAATTGACAGTGTGGGTTATCTGGTTGACGGTGCCATCGGCCAGACGGAAGAGGGAGTTCCCAGAATGGTCACAACTCCGTGGTTCGACCATGAGGTGACCATGAACGAAGCAGCAGAAGCGGGGACAAAAAAAGTCATCACGGACCACAGTACGGTGGGTATCGTGATGACTACAGACGGAAGCGTTACCGAACTGCCAAGAGAAAGCTATCTTGAGGCTGAGAACAGGACAATTAACGAGCTGAAAAAGCTCGGCAAACCATTCATGGTGCTGTTGAACACAGCAGATCCCAATTCCCAGACAGCAAGAAGCATCAGAAGTGAAATTGAAAAAAGACACGGAGTATCCTGCCTTGCGGTAAACTGCCATGAACTTACAGAACATGACATTCTTGACATTTTCAGCAGTATTCTGATGGAGTTCCCAATGACTGAGCTGCAGGTTTTTCTCCCGGATTGGGTGGAAGCACTGGCAGCGGACAACGTAATGAAAACAGAAATTTTCGAAAGAATTCTTAGTTCTGCCGATGATATTGCCAGACTGAAGGATGCAGAAAAGGCTGTTGCGGCGGTCAGTACGCTGGAACATGTAAAATATTGCGAGATGAATTCCACGGATCTGGCAAAGGGTGTTGCCTCCATCAACATTGAACTGCCCCGTGAGCTGTTTTATAAAACGCTAACGGACGAAACAGGTGTTGAAGTCACATGTGACGGTGACCTTATGGCAATGCTTGCGGAAATGGCGGCAATCAAAAAAGATTATGAAAAGGTTTCAGGAGCATTGGAACAGGTCAGAGCAGTGGGATATGGAATTGTAATGCCGGATACGGACGAGATGACGCTGCAGACACCGGAAATAATAAAAAGTGGAGGCAGCTACGGAGTAAAACTTAAAGCATCTGCCCCGTCCATACACATGATAAGAGCCGATATTGAAGCGGAAATCAGCCCGATCGTCGGCAGTGAAAAACAGTCTCAGGAGCTTGTGAACTATCTCTTGAGTGAGTTTGAGGAGGATACGGAAAAGCTCTGGCAGTCAAACATATTTGGAAAATCCCTGTTTGAACTGGTCAACGAAGGTCTGAACTCCAAGCTGAAGAAAATGCCTGACGAAGCAAGACTAAAACTAAGAGATACACTTTGCCGCATAATCAACGAAGGCAGCGGCGGTCTTATTTGCATAATACTATGAAAAATTCCCGGCTCAAAAACGAGCCGGGAAAAATTTTTAGCTGAGTCTTGCAATACCGTCTTTAAGGCGACGGATGGATTCTTCCTTGCCCAGGATTGCTGCAATTTCAACGGCTCCGCCGGGAGTCATCTGCTTGCCGGAAAGAGCAACACGTACAGGCCATAGAATAAGGCCGTTCTTGACGCCGAGTTTTTCAACAAGGCCAAACAGAGCGTCATGAACGCCGGCTTCGGACCAGTCTTCTAGAGCTTCAAATACAGGAAGAACAGCGTTGAGGGATTCCAGAGAGTTTTCAAGAGTGGTTTTCATCTTCTTGTGAACATACATCTGGATATCGTAATCGGGCAGCTCATCAAAGAAATCAACTCTGTCATGTATATCTGTCAGGACTTCGCAACGGGACTGAACCAATGCTGCTATGGCTTTAAGGTCAAGGTTGGGGTTGTTCAGACCGATATAGGGCAGAGCGCGGGCATAGAATTCATCGGCAGGCAAAGCCTTGATGTATTCGGAGTTCATCCAGGTGAGCT
>JAZULX010000005.1:0-3044 GCA_045603325.1 Oscillospiraceae bacterium
CCTGCCGACAACGGTGGCAGCGGAAACGGCAGCAGCAGCGGCGGCAGCGGTGCAAACAATAACGGAGCCAACAGCAACGGTGCAAACGACAACGGCGCAAACGGTGGCAGCGGTAACGGAAACGGAACCAACGGCAGTAACGCCAACGCCGGCAGCGGCGTGGGTGACGTGGTGGATGATGTTGTCGGCGGTGTCACCGGTGCTGTTGAAGGCGCCGTTGACGGAGCTGCAAACGGTGCTGCAAACGGAGCATCCGACAATGCGGAAAACGGTATGGTTGGCGACAACGACGGTCATATCGGCAACGATGGAAACACCACCGGCGGAACTGCTGCAAGATAAAAGCAAACGGTAACAGGACATCAGCAGACGCAGCACAAAAACCATCAAATTACAGGAGATTCCCGGCATACATTGCCGGGAATCTCGTTATTTTGTTAAGAAATAGCGACACATTTCGCGGCATTCTTGCAAATTGATGGTTGAAAAGCTGTAAATATTGACATATAATTATTTCACAAACACATTTGTTCGTTTGCTGAGAACACACTGACGACTTCGCAGCAACAGATTTCCTGAGCTCCCCGAATATAAGCATTTCGTTTTTCAGATCGACCGACCTTTTGCCGGCTAAGAGGAGGTATTGTTTGATGGAACGCTATTCTTTATATGTAACAACTTTTGGTGAGTTTTCTGTTTCTGTCACCGATACGCAGACAGGAAATATCGAAATAATATGCTTCAACAGCCGCAGCAAAAAGCTGCTGCCCCTTATTCAGTACCTGATCCTGAACAGAGAGCATCCCACATCTGTCAGTGAACTGTGCGAAATATTCTGGCCCGATGAGTCTGCCGATGCGGCAGCCAATGCGCTGAAGATCCTCATGCATCGTGCAAGAACCGAGCTGAATAAGCTTGGCGTATATACCGGTAAAGATCTTATTTTGAACCATCAGGGCTCGTACCAGTGGAACAATGATATCCCGATGGAGGTCGACTGCGAGATTTTCGATCGGTTGTATCTGGAATCCATTCGAAAGACCGGCGAGGCACGGCTTGCTCCGATTATGGAAGCTGCCAGCCTATACAAAGGCCGTTTTTTGCCTGCGTATAAGGTATACAACTGGGTCGTTCCTCTTCACGAGCACTTTCATTTAAGATATATCGAGCTATCCATCGAGGGCGCTGCCACCTTAGAATCTTTGGAACGATACGATGACCTGATAGCTTATCTGGGACCTGTAATAAAATCCGGAACTATAGTCGAAACACTCCATATTCAATATATTCGCGCCCTTTCCAGAACCGGCAACAAGGAAAAGGCATTGCTGAACTACCGTCAAACGTCTGAATTTTTCTATATGCAGCACGGTAAAGTGCCGTCTGAGCAGTTTATGTCTTTGTACAAAGAGATCAGTTCCGATATAGAGGATTTTGAAGAAGACGTTAATATTGTCCTGCAGGCTTTGCCCAAACCTGAAGCCGTCCCCGGTGCAATGTTCTGTAATCTGAATGTATTTCGTGATATAGGCCAGCTCAAGGTCAGGGAAAGCCTGGAGTTCGGCGTTGTGTCCCAGATGGCACTTATTACAGTGGTTGACAGCAAAGGAAATCAGCCCACAAAAAGAGTTATGGACACTGCGCTGAAAACAATTGCCGCTAATTTACGGAAGAGCGACGTTTATACGCAGTTCAGCATTCGCCAGTTTCTTGTTTTGCTGCCCAACACGTCCCGTGAAGATGGTATTAAAGTATTCCAAAATATTGAACGGGAGTTTAAATCCGCACTGCGTAATTGTGATGCTGTTTTGCATAACAGTCTTACTCAGCTTGATGGTTCTGTTGTTCCCCGCCCGGCTGAATAATCAGGCAGATGCCGCAGCATGCTTACTTTACCCGGAGGTTCCCCATGGAAACAAGTCCAATTTTAAAAGCAGAGCTGACCGATGATGGAAACATTCCGCTTTATTCTCAGCTTATCAGTGTTATAAAACGATATATTTCTTCGGGATTGCTGGTTCCCGGTGATCTCCTGCCCTCCGAGAGCGAAATGATCAATGCTTTCGGCATAAGCCGTTCCACGGTACGTCAGGCCATGGGAGCCCTTGAGGATGAAGGACTTATCGTAAGAAAAAGAGGGCGCGGCACCTTTGTGGCCGAGCCTCAGATGAAACGTAAAGCAGAAAACATATGGTCGTTCACCTCGGAAGTTCTGGCCATGGGCAAGAAACCATCGTCCACCCTGCTGTCCTTCGAGATAATTACGCCGCCTCTGGACATTGCCGCCAAGCTGGAGCTTGCCAAAGCCGATGTCAAGGTTTATAAGTTTACCCGCATCCGACGGGTGGATGGCGAACCGCTGATGCTGGAAACATCTTATTACCCCGAGTACTTTTATCCCGGTCTGACCCGGGAGCAGCTGGAGGTTCACTCCATGTATTCTCTGCTGTACGCAGCAGGTGTCGTCCCGGGTACCGCCGAAGATACATACGAAGTTGTGCGTTTGAACAGGGAAGATGCCGAACTGCTCCGATGCAAACGCAGCAGCATAGGGTTTTACCATCAGCGCCGATGCGAGACTGAAGGCGGAGAAGTTTTTGAATATACCCAGTCCCTGATCCGGGGGGACAGAGTTCGTCTGGATGTTTTAATGCAGAAAGACGGAACCATGTTTTCAAGAAGCTTCGACTGACAGAAAGTTTAAAGGAGCGCAAATAACACGGTTGTTATTAGGCGCGTCCTCATAAGAAACCACAGCCGTCACAAAAGACCTTTTTGCCCCAAACTGCGTTATTTTCCCTTGAAATAAACCAATTATTCCTGCGAAAAAATTTCTTGTTTGGAACAAAAATCTCAATTTGTGCCGCGCATTAAGCGTTTTGGCCTCCTGGGGAAGCAGGAGCCCAAAATCTATGTTTTCTTATTCGGAGCCGCCTTTTGCACTCCCTTTTTCTATTTGACTATTCTCGGTTTTTTCCACTTGCCGCTGATGTAATACACACCGCCGATGACGAAAGGCATATAGCCCGCCAGGGCGTTGCCGT
>JAZULX010000006.1:0-1969 GCA_045603325.1 Oscillospiraceae bacterium
AGTAGAACTATAAGCCACACTGGTAATTCCTGATTTATGAAACGACCATCCGCTAAATCAGGAACAATCTAAAAACTCAGGATTATCTCGTCCATCTCCCTGTCGTTTATCCATGCTATATGAAACATTGCCAATTAATGATGCACCTTTTTCTATTACATTCCAAGGTTTTCTTTGAGTATATCCAGCTGATGGTTCATTTCTGCAGGCAGCTTGTCGCCGAATTTGGCATAGAATTCTTCGATGCCTTCGACCTCTGCTTTCCACAGGTCACGGTCAACGCTGAGCAGTTCGCGGACGGTATCCACGTCAATATCAAGGCCTTCGGTGTTGATATCTTCAGCCTTGGGCATGAAGCCAATTTCGGTTTCAACTGCGTCCACTTCGTCGAAGCAGCGGCCAAGGATCCATTCGAGAACACGGAGGTTATCGCCGAAACCGGGCCAGATGAAGTCGCCGTTGTCGTCGGTGCGGAACCAGTTGACGTTGAAAATCTTGGGCTTGTTGGGGATAATATCGCCCATGTTCAGCCAGTGCTGCCAATAGTCACCCATGTGGTAGCCGCAGAAAGGCAGCATTGCCATGGGGTCACGACGAACAACGCCTACTGCGCCGGTGGCGGCAGCAGTGGTCTCGGAACCCATGATGGAACCTACGAATACGCCATGTGCCCAGTCGCGGCTCTGATATACCAGAGGAGCAGTCTTTGCACGGCGGCCGCCGAATACGATGGCGGAAATGGGTACACCCTGGGGATTCTCAAACTCGGGAGAAATGCAGGGGCAGTTGGTAGCGGGAGCGGTGAATCTGGAGTTGGGATGTGCGCCCTTGGAACCGTCGGAACCGTCCCATTCTTCGCCTTTCCAGTTAAGAGCGTTCTTAGGAGCTTCATCAGTCATCTTTTCCCACCATACGGTGTCGTCGTCCTTGTTGAGAACAACGTTGGTGAAAATAGTGTTCTTGGAGGTTGCTGCCAGAGCGTTGTAGTTGGACTTGGCATTGGTGCCGGGAGCTACGCCAAAGAAGCCGTTTTCGGGGTTTACTGCCCACAGGCGGCCATCGGGACCGATACGCAGCCAGGCGATATCGTCGCCAACACACCAGACCTTGTATCCCTTTTCCTTATAAATTTCGGGCGGAATAAGCATAGCCAGGTTGGTCTTGCCACAGGCAGAGGGGAAAGCTGCGCAGACATAGCGGACTTCGCCCTGGGGATTCTCAACACCCAGAATGAGCATATGTTCAGCCAGCCAGTTTTCCTGATGGCCAAGGTGGGAAGCAATACGCAGAGCAAAGCACTTTTTGCCCAGCAGTACGTTGCCGCCGTAACCGGAGTTGATGGACATGATGGTGTTGTCTTCGGGGAAGTGGACAATGTAGCGTTCTTCGGCGTCCAGCTGAGCCTTTGCGTGCAGACCGTGGATAAATTCACCGTTTTCGCCCAGAGCTTCGATAACCTTTTCGCCTACTCTGGTCATGATGGCCATGGACACAACGACGTAAATGGAATCGGTGATCTCAATACCGTATTTGGCAAAGGGAGAACCCACAACGCCCATGGAATAAGGAATGACATACATGTCACGGCCTTTCATGCAGCCGTCGTACAGCTTGTAAAGCTTTGCATACATTTCCTGAGGATCCATCCAGTTGTTGGTGGGGCCTGCATCTTCCTCTTTGCGGGAGCAGATAAAGGTACGGTCTTCAACACGAGCAACGTCATTAACAGCACTGCGGTGCAGTACGCAGCCGGGCAGTTTTTCCTGATTGAGCTTATAAAGTTCGCCGGTGCCGTAGGCGATCTGACGCAGGCTTTCAAGCTGCTCCTCGGAGCCATCTATCCAGATAATATTGTCAGGCTGGGTCAGTTTTGCCATTTGGTCGACCCATGCAAGCAGATCCTTGTGATTAATTTTCAAAGGCTTTTCCTCCATAAAATTTTCTATCATATACATTATAATTAAACGCG
>JAZULX010000007.1:0-6547 GCA_045603325.1 Oscillospiraceae bacterium
TCTTGATCGTCTCTTTGTAGGAAACCTGCGGACGACCAACATTCGCCTCAACTTTAAACTCACGCAGGAGACGATCAACGATAATCTCCAGGTGAAGTTCGCCCATGCCGGCAATAATGGTCTGTCCTGTTTCTTCATCCGTATAGGTCTTGAACGTCGGGTCTTCCTCTGCCAACTTCTGAAGCGCGATTGCCATCTTTTCCTGACCGGCTTTGGTCTTGGGCTCGATGGCAACACGGATAACAGGCTCGGGGAATTCCATGGATTCAAGTACGATAGGTGCTTTGTCGTCACAGAGAGTATCACCGGTAGTGGTGTTCTTCAGGCTGACAACAGCGGCGATATCGCCGGAGTATACGCAGTCGATGTCTTCTCTGTGGTTAGCGTGCATCTGAACAATACGGCCGAGACGTTCACGCTGGTTTTTGTTGGAGTTGAGGACAGTTTTACCTGCCTCAATTTTGCCGGAATAAACTCTGAAAAATGCGAGCTTACCAACAAAGGGGTCGGTTGCTATCTTAAAGGCAAGAGCTGCAAAAGGCTCATCATCAGAGGAAGGTCTCTCCTCTTCTTCACCGGTCTTGGGATTGATGCCCTTAACGGCAGCAATATCAAGGGGTGAAGGCATGTATTCGACGATACCGTCCAACAGTTCCTGAACACCCTTATTCTTATAAGAGGTGCCGCAGAACACGGGGATCATCTTAACAGCGATGGTTGCTTTTCTGATAGCGGTTCTGATCATCTGTGCGGGAACTTCCTCACCTTCGAGGAAGAGCATCATGATCTCATCATCAAACTCGGAAACCGAGTCGAGAAGCTTTTCACGATATTCTTCGGCGAGATCGACCATATCATCGGGGATATCTTCGACACGCATATCTTTGCCGAGGTCATCGTAAAATACTTTGGCTTTCATCTCGATCAGGTCAACTACACCCTTGAAGGTATCCTCAGCGCCGATAGGCAGCTGAACGGGTACGGGGTTGCATTTGAGTCTGTCGGACATCATATCCAAAACATTATAGAAGTCAGCACCCATGATATCCATCTTGTTGACGTATACCATACGGGGTACGTTGTACTTGTCCGCCTGTCTCCAAACGGTCTCGGTCTGAGGCTCAACGCCGCCCTTTGCGCACAGGACAGTTACGGAACCATCGAGCACTCGAAGAGAACGCTCGACCTCAACAGTGAAGTCAACGTGGCCGGGAGTATCTATAATGTTAATCCGGTGATCTTTCCAGAAACATGTGGTAGCAGCGGAAGTAATGGTAATTCCGCGCTCCTGTTCCTGTTCCATCCAGTCCATTGTAGCTGCACCCTCATGGGTCTCACCCATTTTATAGGTACGACCGGTGTAGAACAGGATTCGCTCAGTGGTGGTGGTTTTACCGGCGTCGATATGAGCCATGATGCCAATGTTACGGGTCATATCAAGTGAATACTGCCTGGGCATAGTTCTTCTCCTTTGCTGTTCGGCGTATTAATCGTGAGCCGGGATTACCAACGGTAGTGGCTGAAAGCCTTGTTGGATTCTGCCATCTTGTGCATATCCTCACGGCGCTTAACAGAACTACCGGTATTGTTGCAGGCATCCATGATTTCGCCTGCCAGTCTTTCCTTCATGGTCTTCTCGCTTCTGTTGCGGGAATACATGGTGAGCCAACGCAGGCCGAGAGTCTGACGTCTTGCAGGTCTGACCTCGATAGGTACCTGATAGGTGGCACCGCCAACGCGACGAGCCTTGACTTCGAGGACAGGCATGATGTTTTCCATAGCCTGCTGGAAAGCTTCCAGACCGCTCTTACCGGTCTTCTGGTCGATGATTTCAAAGGCTCCGTACACGACCTTCTGAGCAACACCCTTCTTACCGTCCAGCATGACACTGTTGATCAGCTTGGTAACAAGAACGGAGTTGTACATAGGATCGGGCAAAATTTCTCTTTTGGGAACATTACCTCTTCTGGGCACTTTACTTCCCTCCTTCACATTATGATTTCATAGGTACTCGAAAGCATGCCCGCTTTCGTTGTGCCCGGTCTGATATACTGTCAGTTCAAGCAATGTTCCGACATATATATAAACTCGGGCAAGTGCGAGTAAAATTACTTCTTCTTGGAAGCCTTGGGCTTCTTGGCGCCGTACTTACTGCGGCTCTGCATACGTCCGTTAACGCCCTGAGTATCGAGGGTGCCGCGGATGATGTGGTATCTTACACCAGGAAGGTCCTTAACACGGCCGCCTCTGATCAGAACGACAGAGTGCTCCTGCAGGTTGTGACCAACACCGGGGATGTAAGCAGACACTTCATAACCGTTGGTAAGACGAACACGGGCGATTTTACGCAGTGCGGAGTTCGGCTTCTTAGGAGTAGAAGTACGAACAACGGTGCAAACGCCTCTCTTCTGGGGAGAAGACTGATCGGTAGCTACGTTCTTGATGGTGTTCAGACCCTTCTGCAGAGCAGGAGCGGTGGACTTGTAAGTAGCCTGCTGTCTTCCCTTTCTGACAAGCTGGTTAAATGTCGGCATGGTTTTCCTCCTTTCCCGAAACATATATATTATCCCGGAATATGACTGACATATTCCGCAATAAACGAATTATTCGATCTGGGCTGCACAGGCAGCTCCGACTTCGATCCCACAGGCACTGCCAAGCTCGGCCATGGTGGGAACATTAACAAGCTCAACTCCGTTTTCGGAGCAAAGGTCAATTATTGGGCGAATAACACGCATCTCAGCATCGTCTGCAACGAATACTCTGACGGCGGCGCCGTCTTTCAGTGCTTTTTTGGTCTGCTTGATGCCAACGACCTTTTTGCCCTGACTCAGTTTTGAGAGCATGAAATTCACCTCCGTCTATACAGATTTACGCAAAATTTATCTGCTCGCACGAAAATATATTTTATCAGAAAGGTGCCGATTCGTCAACAGATATTTTGAATATTTGTTTTGTGAAAATGCATAAAATAACTGGATATTTCGGGGCCGGAGCAAACACATTCGTGTATGCTCCGGCCTTTGTATATCAGTTTCCTTCTTCTTCGATCATTTCGCGGGTTACGATGGATGCGGGAGTAACGCCTTCTTCGTATTCGCGATAGACTTCGAGACCGGAACCGGCAGGTATAAGTTTGCCGATAATTACGTTCTCCTTCAGGCCTACCAGATGGTCTACCTTGCCCTTGATGGCAGCTTCGGTAAGAACCTTGGTGGTTTCCTGGAAAGACGCAGCGGACAGGAAGGATTCGGTTGCAAGGGATGCCTTGGTGATACCCATGAGCAGCAGTGAGCAAGTAGCCAGTTTGAGGTCTTCTTCACCGGCATCAATTCGTGCCTGAACGGCAGCGTTGGCATCTTCGTATTCGAATACATCAACAGTTGCACCGGTAAGCAGAGTAGTGTCGCCGGCTTCTTCGATCTTGACCTTGCGCATCATCTGACGAACGATAACTTCAATGTGTTTGTCGTTGATGTCAACGCCCTGCTGACGGTAAACAGCCTGAACTTCCTGAATAAGATAATTCTGGACAGCTTCTACGCCGCTTATACGCAGAATATCGTGGGGAGACAGAGAACCGTCGGTAATGCGATCGCCCTGATTGACGTATGCACCGTGAGAAACTCGCAGGCCGGTGCTGTGAGCGACCTGATACTGCTTGACCTCGCCGTCATCAGCAGTGATGGTGATGGTGCGCAGAGAAGTACGGTGGCTGTCGTCAATGGTAACCTTACCGCTGATTTCAGCAAGCTGAGCCATCTTCTTGGGTTTTCTGGCTTCGAACAGTTCTTCAACTCGAGGCAGACCCTGAGTGATGTCGTCACCTGCAACGCCGCCGGTATGGAAGGTACGCATGGTCAGCTGAGTACCGGGTTCACCGATGGACTGAGCTGCGATGATACCAACAGCTTCACCGAGGTTTACCTCCTCACTGGTTGCAAGGTTCATGCCGTAGCAGCGTGCACAGACACCGCTTCTGGCTTTACAGCCGAGGACAGTACGGATCTTAACGCTGTGGATACCGTGCTCTTCAAGCATGGGAGCATCATCAGGCTGCATCAGCTGATACTTGGAAATCAGGACTTCGCCGGTGATGGGGCTGACCACATCGTCAACGGGATAACGGCCTCTGATACGGTTTCCGTAGGTATCGATGACCTGACCCTTTTCAATTACAGCACCAACAGTAATACCCTCTTCGCTGCCGCAATCCTTTTCGCGGATAATAACTTCCTGAGAAACGTCGACCAGTCGACGAGTCAGATAACCGGAGTCGGCAGTACGCAGAGCGGTATCGGCCAGACCCTTTCTAGCACCTCTGGAAGAAATGAAGTATTCCAGAACTGAAAGGCCTTCACGGAAGTTGGATTTGATGGGGATTTCGATGGTGCGGCCGGAGGTATCAGCCATCAGACCACGCATACCGGCAAGCTGACGGATCTGAGCCATGCTGCCTCGGGCACCGGAATCCGCCATCATGAAGATGGGGTTGAAACGGTCGAGGTTGGACTGCAGAGCCTTGGTGACGTCTTCGGTGGTATTGGTCCATTCATTGATAACAAGACGATAACGTTCATCATTGGTGATGAAGCCTCTCTTATACTGGCGGTCAATCTTGATGATCTTCTGCTCAGTATCGGCAATCAGCTGCTTCTTAGCTTCAGGAACTGTCATGTCGTGAATGGAAACAGTAATGGCACCCTTGGTGGAATACTTGTAACCCAGAGACTTGATGTTATCAAGAACTTCGGTGGAGATTGTAAAACCGTGCTTACGAATACATCTGTCGATAATGTCGGACAGTTTCTTTTTGCCGGTGTTGAAAGCGATTTCAAGGTCAAACTGATGTTCGGGGTCAGTTCTGTCTACAAAACCAAGGTCCTGAGGAATGGGCTCGTTGAAGATGAGACGGCCAACAGTTGCGTCGATGATCTTGCTCTTCTTGACGCCATCGATGACCATTTCTCTGCGGACACGGATAGGTGCGTGGATACCAACGATACCCTGTTCATAAGCCATGATGACTTCATCGGGGCTGGAGAACACCTTGCCTGCACCGGGTTCGTCTTCCTTGACGATGGTCAGGTAATAGGCACCGAGGATCATGTCCTGGGTGGGAACGGTAACAGGCTGACCGTCCTGAGGACGCAGCAGGTTGTTGGCAGAAAGCATCAGTACACGGGCTTCAGCCTGTGCTTCTGCGGAAAGAGGTACGTGAACAGCCATCTGGTCGCCGTCGAAGTCGGCGTTGTAAGCAGTACAAACCAGAGGATGCAGTTTCAGAGCACGACCTGCAACAAGGATGGGTTCAGATGCCTGGATACCAAGACGGTGCAGAGTAGGCGCACGGTTAAGCAGAACAGGATGTTCGGTGATGATTTCATCCAGAGCATCCCAAACTTCAGTCTTGCCCTTATCTATCATCTTCTTGGCACTCTTGATGTTATTGGCGTGGCCTTCTTCTACCAGTTTCTTCATAACGAAGGGTCTGAACAGTTCAATAGCCATTTCCTTGGGCAGACCGCACTGATAGAGCTTCAGTTCGGGACCGACAACGATAACGGAACGGCCGGAGTAGTCAACACGCTTACCAAGAAGGTTCTGACGGAAGCGGCCCTGCTTGCCCTTGAGCATGTCAGACAGAGATTTCAGAGCACGGTTGTTGGCACCGGTAACCGCTCTGCCGCGGCGGCCATTGTCAATAAGAGCGTCAACTGCTTCCTGCAGCATACGTTTTTCGTTGCGAACGATGATGTCGGGAGCGTTGAGCTGAATAAGTCTCTTCAAACGGTTGTTTCTGTTGATGACTCTTCTGTAAAGGTCATTCAGGTCAGAAGTGGCGAAACGTCCGCCGTCCAGCTGTACCATGGGACGGATTTCGGGAGGGATAACAGGAATAACGTCCATGATCATCCACTCGGGACGGTTGCCGGAAAGACGGAAAGCTTCAACAACTTCCAGTCTCTTGATGATACGAAGCTTTTTCTGGCCGGAAGCTTCCTTGAGTTCAGCGTGAAGCTGCTCGGAAAGCTCTTCAAGATCGATCTTGGAGAGAAGTTCCTTGATTGCTTCTGCACCCATGCCGGCAGAGAAATCATCTTCGTACTTTTCGCGCATATCACGATACTCTTTCTCGGTCAGTATCTGGTTCTGTGCCAGAGGGCTGAAACCGGGATCGGTAACGATATAGTTTGCGAAATACAGAACTTTTTCAAGGATACGGGGAGACAGGTCAAGCAGCAGGCCCATTCTGGAAGGAATGCCCTTGAAATACCAGATATGGCTTACGGGAGCTGCAAGCTCAATGTGACCCATACGTTCACGACGAACCTTCTGACGGGTAACTTCAACACCGCAGCGATCGCAGATCTTGCCTTTATAGCGGATCTTCTTATACTTGCCGCAATGGCATTCCCAGTCCTTGGTCGGTCCGAAAATGCGCTCGCAGAACAGGCCGTCGCGCTCGGGCTTCAGGGTACGGTAGTTGATGGTCTCCGGCTTTTTGACTTCACCGTAGGACCACGAACGAATTGTATCGGGCGAG
>JAZULX010000008.1:0-5809 GCA_045603325.1 Oscillospiraceae bacterium
CAAAAAGGTAGTTTTGCCCCGCCCGTTTCTGCCGGTAAATCCCAGTCTCCAGTCGGTATCTATATGGAAGCTCACGTTTTCAAACACATTGTCATAACTGCCTTCATAGGCAAAGGTCAGGTTTTGAACGTTTATAAGCGACATCAAATCACCTCATGCAAATATAACCACCGGAAACCCGGTGGTGATATTTTTAATTTAAAAATCAACAGTTTTTCTCATGCTCACCACTGCCAGACGGGCAATAATGGCAGCTGCCTGGGCTCTGGAAATGGTGGTGTAGGGTGCAAAAGTGCCCTGAGAGTCGTTGCCGGTAAGGATGCCCGCTCTGTAAAGCAGGAACACGCTTTCGGAATGCTCGGTTGCATCGGTAACGTCGGGCAGAGAATACACATTGTTTATCTGGCCCAGCTGACTTTCCGGCAGTGCCCGGGAGAATATGTAAGCCATTTCGCAGCGGGTGGCGCTGGCTTCATAGTCTGCAAAATCACCTTCACGGATGATGCCCTTTTCGATGGCGCTGGCAACAATTTCCTGATACCATACAGCGCCCATTTCGTACTGGCCGGGCTGGCCGAAATTGTAGATGTCATACACCATCAACGCCATTTTTATGGCTTCGCAAAGCTTCAGCTCGTTGTTGGGCAGGAAAGTTCCGTCGGCATAGCCGTTCATTATTCCAAGGCAAACGGCCGTCTGAATGCTGCCGTCGCCGTAAACGCCATACCATTCGTTTTCGTTTACATCCACAAACTGACCGGTAACGTACAGACTTGCATCTGCAAAGAAATTCCATGTGTAGATATAATTATCAAAGCTTGCAGCATCGGAATAAACAAGGTGTCTGTAATGGTTCACATTCAGTTCCCTGTCGTCGCCGTCCACCACGGGCCATCCTTCATCGTCGCTCCAGCTGCAAAGTCCGTCTTCCCGGGACGCCATATAATTCAGTTCCCAGAGAACATCGCCATCCACAAGCTCGTTTTCATACATTACTCGCACATCGCCGTCACCGCTGCCAAATGCAGTCTCGGCTGTGTCTGCAAGGTACCGGCTGCTGTAAACCTGTGCACCGTCGTCACCTACGCCCACAACACCTCCGTTTGGGATACTGCCGCCGTAGTTTTCAAAAGCGTCCTCATAAATAACGACCTCAGCTGCGGAAAAGCAGTTTTCCATCATCGCAGTGCCGTCCATATGCCCGGCAACACCGCCCACATAGCGGTTGGAAGTCACGCTTCCTGCTGCAAAACAGTTGACGATTTCTGTATTCATGGCTGCAGCACCAACGATGCCGCCTACATGGACGGGGCCTCCCACGGAAGCGTAAGCTGCGCAGTTGATGATACGCGAATTGTATGCATTGCCCACTATACCGCCAGCATAGTCATAAGCGTAGATATAGCTGTCCACAAGGGTAATGTTTTTGATCTCGGCACTGTGGGTATAACCAAACAGGCCGTGGTTTTTGTCGTCGTTAAAGGCTGTGGTGTTGTTATCGTAAAGGCCGCTGATAACATGGCCATTGCCGTCAAAGGTTCCGGAGAAAGGCTGCCAGCCGTTTCTGTAGCAGCCAATGGGCTGCCAGGAATTCAGTTCTTCGGTAATAAGCTCGCCGTTGCCATCCAGCACAAAATCATTGAGCACAATATCGGCACCAAGACGAATGGTCTTTCCTTCGAAAGTATCTTTTCCGCTTTTGACGATGCTTGCCAGCCCTGCCAGCTGCGCGCCGGTGTACAGTGTTATGTTTTTCCGTGCAGAGTTGTACCATTCGGTGTCCACGCTGCCATCCCAGTATTCCACCAGGTCGTAATCGTCAGCGGAGATAAGGGCAGCATTGGCGCAGGGTGCAAAGGGTATCATCAGGCAGAACACCAAAAGTGCAGCTATCAACCTTCTTGTCATAAATTCATCTCTCCCTCGATCAGCTTAATCTTTTTACCAAGTTGGCCAACGGCTCCACAACGGTGTGCAGTTCCTCAATGGCTTCGTTGAGTCCTTCAATGTCAAGGTCGTCTATGGCTTTCATAGCCTTTTCAAGGCTTTCCTGAGCAGTAACGGCAGTTTCGTCAATATTTTCCGCCAGGCTCTGCCACCGGATCTCAGACAGCTTGCCGGACACTTCACTCAGGTCATCGGCAATCTCCTGCCATTGTATCTCGTTCAATGTGTCGGACAGTTCGGAAATATTCTCCGAAACCGTGAGTATATCTATTTCGCTCAATTCGTCCACACTGTTATCCAATGTTGTAAGGATTTCTTCCAACTGATAAGCAAGCTGGTCATACTTGTCGAAAGCACTGTCCAGCTTTGATTTCAAGTACAGCCCCGCCGCAAGTGCCGCCAACACCAGCACAAGGCAGAACGCGGCAATAATTCTGGTCCAAAACAGCTGCTTTCGCTGGCTTTCGCACTGCTGCTGCAAAAGTGAGTATGTTTTCTGATCCATTTTCTCCATCCTTACCGGCCGTCGCCCGTTATGTCGAATTTATCCATCAGATATGCGCACGCAAGTCCTGCGGCACAGCACAGCACACAAACAGCGAACTGCAAAACAGAACCGTACTGAAGCGGTATTATCACCAGCGTGGACGCCAGAACTATGCCTGCCACGGCATGGCTTGCCATGGAGTATCTTGTCAGAAACAGGTGATTTATGAGTCTCCCAAGAGCCAGCGCGGTCAGGGCCATTCCGATACCCCAGGGAATCAGCACAGCCATGTCAAAGGCTGAAATTCCCGCCGTAAGCGGCTGATACAATCCCAAAGACAGCAGGATCGACGATGAGGACATTCCCGGCACCACGATGCTCAGCCCCCAAAGGACGCCCGAAACCAGGTACCAGAAGGTATTGGGCGTTATCTGCCCCTTTATCCCACCAAAACGCACCGTCAGAAGCAGGGCAAGCAGCAGGACAAAGGCTCCCGCCATGACAGCTGTATCAGACTTGGTTCTGCCGTTTTTACCGGCCTGACGATACAGCCCCGGCACGGTTCCGCCGATAAGACCCACAAACAGGCATGTGGCGTAAAGCTCGCATCTGCTGAAAATAATGTCCAGCACCTTTGCGAACAGGAAGAACCCAACCGCCCAGCCCAGAATAACGGGAACAAACAGTTTCATATTCTTTTTCAGTGCCTTGACCGGATGGGCCAGCAGCTCCATCATGGGACGGTAGATGCCAAACAGCACACAAAGTACACCACCGCTGACGCCGGGAAGTATAGCGCCGCCACCGATAATGATACCTTTTAATATATCGGTTATAACCAACCCGTTGTTACGTTTCAATTTTCGTTCCGAGACTCCCTGAATTCTGTTTCTGTAATCTTACCTTGTATTGTACCACATACTTGCCGAAGAACAAAGTCTCATTTTGTTTAATTATGAAAGGAAAATTCAGGTGTACTCTTTTTAAAGTATGTGATATAATGTCTGCATCAGAAACATTGAAAAGGAGATAACAATTATGGATAATAACTTCGGCGGAATGCCTCCCATGGGTGGAATGCCCGGCGGTCCCGGCGGCGCTCCCGGCGGTATGCCCGGTGGAATGCCCGGCGGTCCTGGCGGTCCCGGTGGAATGCCCGGTATGGGCGGCCCTGGTGGCCCTGGTGGTCCCGGTGGAATGCCCGGTATGGGCGGACCCGGTGGTCCCGGTGGTCCCGGCGGTCCCGGTGGCCCTCCCGGATTCGGCCCCTCTGCTCCCACCAACGCTTACGAACTTGAAGATTTTGACGCTGTTGTCAACAAGGAAGACGCTGCTCTGCTTTACAAGCTGGGTATTTTTGAAGCTGTTCAGGAAGGCGATAAGTTCTTCTTCAAGCCCGGCAAGGAGCTGACCGCTTCCGAATGCGGCGACCTGTTTGCCAAGGCCGAGGTTCTGGGCAAATACAAAAAGGCCGGTACCGGCCATCCCAACGATGCTCCCGCCATCGCTTCCGAATCCCTGGGTTTCCTCAGCGGCCATTTCAAGCTGCCCGCAGAAGGTCTGCTGGAAGGCTGCGGCGACGAAAGCGCCTGCCTCACCCGTGATACCGCTGCAAAGCTGATGATGAACGTCCTTTCTCTGGGCGACGTGGGTCAGGAATTCCCCCGTCTGAAAGTCATCACCGAATCTGCCGAACTGGCTGAGTTTGTAATTGCCGAAGGCGAAGTTGTCACCGCTCCCGCAGGCAAGGATGTCACCATGCTGGTAGACAATATCCCCACCAACCTCAAGCCCGGCACCTACAAAAATGTAAAACTCGTCCTTACCGACGAACACCTTAAAACCACCGGTGGTCCCGGCGGCTCCCACACTCACCATTACCGCACCGCCATCTTCGTAAAAGACGGCGAAGTGGTTGCAGAAAAGTCCGTTTCCGACGCTGTTCTGGCCGGTTCTGTTGACGGCAAGTCCGCCAAGGACGTTGTTATCAAGGCCGACAACCACAACTTCAACGGCTTCATGGTCATGGGCGGCGAATACGCCATCGAAAACGCCCAGCTCGACCTGAAGGGCAACGGCGGCAACGACTTCCAGGGTTACGGCGCAGGCATCATGACCCACGGCGATGCCAAGGTCAAGATTGATAACTGCAAGATCAACGTCCACGGTGCTATCCGCTCCGCCATCTGGTGCGGCGGCCAGTCCATCGTTGACATCAAGGATACCGTTGTTATCGCCAAGGATGCCGACAACCTTGAAGAAGATTTCCGCGGCTACACCGTTCCCATGATGAAGCAGGTTCCCTTTGCTCTGGGTCTTATCGGCAACTGCCGTGCCACCAACGTTCTGGATCAGGCTCAGGTAACCTACACCGACAGTATCGTCATCGGCGACAACTGGGGCGCCCTGTCCACCGACAGCGGTCAGGAACCCACTTCCCTGTACTGCAAGAACGTCTTTGCCGGTATCGGCGACCTTGAAGTCGCTCAGGACGGCAAGGAATACACCGCCACCAAGGAAGTTGCCGGCGTCAAGTACGGCTTCACCATGGCAGGCAGCGGCTACATAAGCTATGGCGACGGCGGCGTTGTGGATACCTTTGACGACTGCCAGTTCTACGCTCCCGACTACCTGTTCATCAGCCCCGGCACCAAGCCCATGACTTTCAACAACGTCACCGCAGTTTCCGAGCGTCACGGCTTCATGTGGCATCAAACCAGAGGCGGTCAGCTGAACGTCAACGGCGGCAGCTACAAAATCAAGGACTGCGCTTTCCAGATCAAGTCCGGCGCTTACCTCAACATCGACGTTGACGGTGCCGAAATCGAACTGGGCGAAAACGGCGTTCTTATCCAGCAGCTGGAATCCGACGACGCAGGCGGCATCATCACCAGAAAGTATGTCGTTCCCATGCAGGAAGACAACTGGGATGCCGTTGCTCCCGCAGCATCCGCTCTGCCCGATTCCGTCGCCACCCTCAAGAACATCAAGGTCAAGGGCGACGTTTACAACTCCGTATACGGCAACGTTCACGGTCTGTCCGTTGTTCTCGTTGGTTCCGAGCTTACCGGCGTTGTTTCTTCCTCCGTTGCCAACCACCTGAAGGCCGATGGTTCCATCGCTCCCGGCGGTTATGAATTCAAGCAGGACAACAACGATGAACGCACCTGCCTGGCAGATTACGTTGTTTACGATCCCATGGCTTACAAGTACGGCGGCCGTGTCAAGAACACTGTCCGCAAGGCTGTCAACAACGCTGTCAAGCTGACTCTGAAGGCCGGTTCCGTATGGAACGTCACCGGTGAAAGCTATCTTACCGAGCTGAACATCGAAGAAGGCTGCACCGTAAACGGCACCATCACCGTAAACGGCGAA
>JAZULX010000009.1:0-11901 GCA_045603325.1 Oscillospiraceae bacterium
TATCCTTATCGGGATCCTGAGCTTCCAGGAAAAGAAGCTGAGCTACCACAAGACTTGCTGTGGTATCATTAACTTCTTCTGACAGGAAAATGATTCGATCGTTGAGAAGGCGGGAAAAAATGTCATAAGACCGTTCGCCACGGCTGGTCTGTTCTACTACATAAGGTATGAAACTCATAGTTTTTGCTCCTTTCACTTGGTTGCTTAGCAAGCAACAGGTTAGACCCGAAGATTCTAACCTGTTGCGTAGTTATTTATTCCTCTTCGGATTTTTCAGCTTCGGCACGTTCTGCGGCCTGAGCTGCAACTTCCTGAATGAGTTCTATATCTTCGGGAGAGAGGTCGGGCTGTTCGGAAGTTGCGATTGCAGCTTCGATAACCAGCTTGGAAGCTCTGTCCAGCTTGAGGGAATACTTGATATCATCAGCGGGCATGTACTGCTTGACGTTTTCAACATCCATTTCGTAGGCTTCTGCCAGACGGGTGTATTCAGCATCAACGTCTTCATCAGTGATTTCGATGCCTTCCAGTTCAGCAATCTTGTTCATAGCCAGTTCGCTCTTAACCTGAGCCTGAGCCATGGGAGCGTAGCTGGAGCGCATGGAAGCCATGTCAGCGCCGATCATGTTCATGTAGTCTTCCATTCTCATACCGGCCATCTGAACCTGATAAGAGAAGTTCTCGATCAGCTTGTCAAGCTGGTCGTTGATCATGGACTGAGGGATATCAGCCTTCATAGCGGAAGCAACTTCACGCATTACATTGCTTTCAAAGGTGTTCTGAGCATCGGTCTCGCGGGATTCAACCAGCTTCTGCTTGGTTTCTGCCTTCAGAGCTTCAAGGTTGTCGCTGCCAAGGTCGATTGCAAATTCGTCGTCAAGCTCGGGCTTCTGAGTTTCCTTGACTTCGTGAACAACACACTTAAAGACAGCAGCCTTGCCGGCAAGTTCAGCGGTGTAGTCTTCAGGGAAAGTTACTTCAACATCCTTGTTTTCGCCGGCAGAAACACCGATGAGAGCATCTTCAAAACCGGGAATGAAAGTACCGGAACCGATCTTCAGTTCGTAACCTTCACCCTTGCCGCGGTCGAAAGCTACGCCGTCAACAAAACCTTCAAAGTCGATAACAGCGGTGTCGCCTTCCTGAACGGGACGGTCAACGGAAACGATGCGAGCGTTGCGGGTACGCAGGTTTTCGATTTCTTCGTCAACTTCTTCGTCAGTTACTTCAACAGCGGGTTTATAAGCGGTGATGCCCTTATACTCACCCATTTCAACCTCGGGATATACGTCAACAGACATGGTCAGGGTCAGAACACCGTCTTCGGAAACGTTCAGATCATCAACGCCGGGAGTGCCGACAACATTGAGTTCAGCCTTTTCAACGGCTTCGGGGAACACTTCGGGATAAAGAACATTGATGGCATCTTCATAGAAAACTTCCTTGCCATACATACCCTCGATAACTTTTCTGGGAGCCTTGCCCTTACGGAAACCGGGGATATAGATATCCTTCTTAGCCTGATTATAGGCAGTGTTCAGAGCTTTCTGAAACTGTTCGGCAGAAACTTCGATAACGAGTTCAGCTCTGCTGCCTTCTTTTTTTGTTACGCTTTTGAGTTCCATTTGTTTAAAATCCTCCTATGAAGCCACCGGTCTGTCTACCGGGGCATAATTCCATAAATCTATACTATTCTATCAGATATACATTAATTTTTCTACTGTTATTTTTTAAAAAACTTCCGGATTATAAGGATTATTTGATTTTTACGGGCTTAAAACCTACATGATCGGCAGAAACCAGGTGAAAATCTATTGTGTCAGACATTCCTTCAATGGCAAGACGTCTGCTTTCAGCATGGAGATGACCGTAATAACAGGACTTTACGTCATACTTGACCATCAATCTGAGAATATCCGGACAGCTGTAATTCCTGTATTTCGGCGGATAGTGGAAAAAGCAAATTTTCTCACTGTCCCCTGCCGCTTTAAGCGAAGTTTCCAACCTCATTATTTCACGGTTATAAACTTTCGAGTTATCTCCCTTACCGTCAAGTTCATAAAACCAACCACGGGTACCGCAAAGAGCAATGTCTTCGTAATACAGGCAGTTATTATGAAGGATCTCGATATTATCAAACCCGTTTTCTTCAAAGAAAGCGTTCATCTTTTTTGCGGTAGACCACCAATAATCGTGGTTACCTTTAAGAATTATCTTTCTTCCGGGAATTTGGGAAATAAATCTAAAATCCTCTTTTGCTTCCTGCAAATCTATACCCCATGAAAGGTCACCGAGAAGCACGGTTGTATCTTCCTCGGTAACAACGGAAAAACCTTCTCTGAGACGATCAACATACCCTTCCCAATCACCGAAAATATCCATGGGATTGTCTGCTGTTAATGACAGGTGCAGATCTCCTATGGCATAAAGGGACATATAAAGACCTCCGTTAATTGAGAATCATGTTAAGCACTGCATCGTCCATGGCAGACTTTTCAACAACGTCGGTAAACCGAACCTTTTTGTCTTTCAAAGTCAGCAGAGGCAGCGGCGCCTTGACTCCGGAAACTTCGCTGAGCTGATCGATAACATCGCAGCCGGGGCGAATCTCGGTAACATCAAGAGCGTTCAGTACACTCTCGCAGAACTTGAACGGGCTGGCCGTGGAAACGACAACACAGGGACGATCATCACCGGAAGATTTGCGGTAATCTTCAAGCACTTTATAGGCTACGGCAGTGTGAGTGTCCATCAGGTAGTCATTATCTCTTTTCAGTCTGGCAATTGCTGCAGCAGCTTCCTCGTCAGAACAGTAACCGCCGGAGAACTCAGCCTGTACGGCAGCTTTAACCGCTTCAGACACCTCGTATTTGCCCACAGTATTAAGTTCATTCATCCAACCCTTAACAGCGTCAGAATCACCTGTAATGCTGTACAGAAGGCGTTCAAGATTGCTGGAAACAAGGATGTCCATCGAAGGAGAGGTTGTGGTATAGAACTGACGGTTCTTGTCGTAAACACCGGTGTCAATGAAGTCGGTTAGGACATTATTTGAGTTGGACGCACAAATGAAACGACCGATAGGCACGCCCATAAGTTTAGCAAAGTAACCGGCAAGAATATTGCCGAAATTACCCGTGGGAACACAGACGTTCAGTTCTTCGCCCATTTTGATAGTACCGTTATTGATGCAGTCGCAATAAGCGGAAACATAGTAAACTATCTGAGGCAGCACTCGTCCCCAGTTGATGGAGTTGGCAGAGGACAGGAAGAATCCGTCCTTTTCGAGCTTTTCGCGGATAACTTCATCAGAGAAGATGCGCTTTACGCCGGTCTGAGCATCGTCAAAGTTGCCGTAAACAGCGCAAACACCCACGTTTTTGCCGGACTGAGTAACCATCTGAAGTTCCTGGATATCGGAAACGCCGTTCTTGGGATAGAAAACAAGAATCTTGGTCTTGTCAACATCGCAGAAACCTTCCAACGCTGCTTTGCCGGTGTCACCGGAAGTGGCAACAAGGATGCAAACCGTCTTGGTCTCCCCTGTTTTCTGCAGAGACGCGGTAAGAAGGTAAGGCAGCATCTGAAGTGCCATATCTTTGAAAGCACAGGTAGGACCATGCCACAGTTCAAGAATACCTGTCTTATCGTCCAGCTTGTACATAGGAGCAACTTCCGGAACGTCATACTTGTTGGGTCCGTAACCGGCTGTTGTAAATGCCTTAAGCTCTTCTTCGCTGAACTCTTCAAGGTACATTTTCATAACATAAACCGCTCTGTCCTGATAACTCATATTGCAGAGTTTCTCAATTGCGCCTTTTTCAAGAGCGGGTATAGTATCGGGGATGAACAGTCCTCCGTCACGGCTGAGGCCCATTACAATCGCTTCAGAAGCGGAAAGATTAAGACCGGAATCTCTGGTACTTACATATCGCATACTCTCTTTACAACCTCCATCAAATTATTATAAAAAATGTCGTCTGCCAGCTGTTTGCCAAATCCGCGAACCAGCATGGCATCATAGATTTTATACACATCCTCAACACCGTGGATACCTGCGGGCAGTACATCACAGCCATCAAGGTCGCCGCCAAGATGGACGCATTTTTCACCGCCAAGGTCAAGGTAGTGGCAAATGTGATCCATAACAGCGTCCACATTCACACCTTCCCCGCCGATAAAGTCAGCATAAAGGTTTATGCCTGCAGAACCGCCGGATTTGATTATCTGACGATACATATCATCCGTCAGATTCCTGGAATGGGCCCAAATGCTTCTGGAATTGGAATGAGTCGCAACAATCGGGCCTGTGGCAATATCGCAGATGTCGTAAAAAGCCTTGTCGGATATATGGGAAACGTCAACCATCATGCCAAGATCGTACATTTTCTTGACGAATCTTTTTCCCTCATCAGTCAGGCCACCGTCTTCAACATTGGTACCGGCCAAAGCGTTTTTGAAGTTCCATGTAAGGCCAACTGCGCGAACTCCAAGTTCATAACCACGCTCAAGACCTTCAACGCTGCAACCAAGAAGGTCAGCGCCTTCAACTGTGACAAAACCGGCAACCTTACCTTCAACGGCAGCCTTTTCAGCATCTTTGCCGCTGCGGCAGAAAGAAAGATGTTCGCTGTTTTTTTCAAATTGGTCAATGAGATGACTATAAGTCTCGTCAAAAATCTGACCGTAGGATTTTTCTTCTTTGGTAAATCGCGGAACACCAAAAATTGCGAAGAACTGTGCTGACGGGCCATACTGTGAAAGCCGTTTCAGATCAATGTGGCCCTCATTTTCGTATAGTTCATATCCACGTTCAGCCATCAGAAACGCTGTATCGCAGTGGGAATCGAAATATGGTATTTTATTCATTCTCTCACCTCATTGGAAGGCATTGATAATATGATTAATTCTCTTTCCTCTTTCGTTCATTCCGTTGGGTGCATATATTTCAATAACATCAAATCTCGGTTGAAGCTCAGTTTCATTTTGAGCAAGCCACATGGAAGCAGTAGTACGCAGTTTGTTCTGTTTTCTGGAATCAACAAATTCGGCAGCGGAACCGAAATCAGCATTTTTTCTCAGCTTAACCTCAACGAAAACAATATAGCAGGCCTGCTGAGCAATAATATCGATTTCACCAAATCTGCAGCGATAGTTAGCCGAAATGATCCTGTACCCATTATTGCGCAGAAATTTTGCCGCTTCTGCTTCACCCCAGCGTCCAAGCAAATCTGTCTTAGCCATGGTTCATTTACGCTTTGACTCGAGATTTTTTAGGAAACTCATACGGTGAATCGGAGTAACACCATGCTCAAAAATAGCTTCATAATGCTTCTTGGTGCCGTATCCCTTATGTATCTCAAAGCCGTAACCGGGATAAGTTTCAGCCATTTGAACCATATATCTGTCTCTTGTTACCTTGGCAAGGATAGATGCAGCTGCGATGGAAGCAACCTTTGCATCCCCCTTGATAACGGTTTTGCAGGGAATATCGAGCATGGGATCGCGATTGCCGTCAATAAGTGCAAATTCGGGCTTGATGTGAAGTCCCTCCACAGCACGCTTCATAGCAAGAAAAGTCGCCTGAAGGATATTGAGGCTCTCAATTTCTTCTACCTCAGCAAAAGCTATGGAATAAGCCAACGCCTTTTCGCAGATGATGTCGTAAAGGGCTTCACGTCTTTTTTCAGTAAGTTTTTTTGAGTCCTTAAGACCTTCAATTTCCAGATTCGAGGGAAGTATCACAGCCGCTGCACAAACTGGGCCTGCAAGAGGGCCTCTGCCTGCTTCGTCCACACCGCAGATGACACTGTAACCCTTTTCAGCAAAGGAGTTTTCTATCTCCCACAAATCAAATTCACTCATTGTTTTCTCCTATCATCTCAGGCGTTTCGAGGCTCAGGCGACCAAGTTTACCGGCACGGTATTCGTCCAACAAAACCTTTGCCATACGGTCCAGATCTATTTCACCGCCGGAAATGAGGAAACCTCTTTTTCGTCCGGCAGCTTCAAGGATCTCCCAGCCTTCGGAATTAGGGTCAGGTTCGATTTTATACCGTTCTCTGACCTTATCAGGATACTCGGTTGCAAGCAGCTTCATCAGTTCAAAAGCAAGGGTTTCCGTATCCATAATTGCGTCCTTGACAGCGCCCGTAAAAGCAAGGCGCAGGCCAACCTTGGGATCGTCAAACTTGGGCCATAGAATACCGGGAGTATCAAGCAGTTCAAGCTTTTCGTCCACCTTTACCCACTGTTTGCCACGGGTAACACCGGGACGATCCTCGGTTTTGGCTGTCTTGCGTCCTGCAAGCTGATTTATCAATGTGGATTTGCCAACATTCGGAATGCCGACGATCATTACACGAACAGGACGACCAACCTGACCTTTTTCGTTCCATTTCGCAATCTGGTCTTTCAGCAGTTCACGAAGTGCAGGAGCAAAATCATTGATGCCACGACGTGTCTTACAGTCGGTTTCGATTACAGCCATGCCCTTGGACTTGAAATATTCTTTCCACCGACGAGTAATATTCTGATCAGCCTGATCGGCCTTATTGAGAATAACCATACGGGGTTTGGAAGAAAACATTTCATCTATATCGGGGTTTCTGCTGGACAGAGGAATGCGCGCATCCAGCAGCTCACAAACCGCATCCACCAGTTTCAGGCTTTCTGCCATCTGACGGCGGGTTTTTGTCATATGTCCGGGGTACCATTGAATGTTCATATCAATACCCTTTCCTTTCCTGGGTTAGAGTTTACTTTACTTTCCCTATAGAGCTGAACGGGAATATTCTGAACAGAACTTTTCCAAGAATGCATCTCTCATCAACAATTCCTATCTGGCTCCATCGACTGTCGAGGCTTCCGTTTCGGTTATCGCCCATAACGAACACGCAATCTTCGGGTACGGTCAGCGGGAACTGGGTGTCGCCTGAAAGATAGGTCGGTTCAAGAATATACGGTTCATCCAGAAGTTCTCCATCGACCCAAACTTCACCGGTATAAAAGTCGATATCAATAGTCTCCCCTTCTGTTGCAATAATGCGTTTTACAATGGGGCTGCCGTAGCTCTCTTTATAGACAACAACAACGTCATCATCATCAGCTTCATAAAAAACGTTTGACAGCAGCAAAAGCATATCGCCATGCTCAAGGGTTGGCAGCATAGACGTTCCATCAACACCGATTATTCTGACAACAAAAATGAAAAACAGCACAACAAACACAAGGCACGTTACCAAATCAGCTGCCCAGGAATAAAAAGCCTTACCCAGACTTTCCTTTTCTTCCTGTTCTTCATCTGATTCAGTATCGATTTCTGATTCAACAAGCTCGACATTATTGTCGGCCGACTCTATACATTCATCATTGCTGATGATCTCGTTTTTTTCTTCGTCCGGCTTCATTGTATCGCTCCTTTGGACAATTGATCTTTAACTAATTTATTATATACTATATTTATTAAATAATAAAGAGTAAGTTGAAAAGACGGACAAATAAAAAGAGGGACTGAGCAACAGTCCCTCTTTTTATGAGTAAAATTAGACTCTTTCTTTGACCTTGGCAGCTTTACCAACGCGATCGCGGAGATAGTACAGCTTTGCTCTTCTGACTTTACCACGGCGAACAGTCACGACATCGACGACATTGGGGGAATGAACAGGGAATACCTTTTCAACGCCAATACCGTTGGAGATGCGGCGGACGGTAATGGTTTCCTGAACGCCACCGTGCTTCTTGGCAATGATGGTGCCTTCGAAAACCTGAACTCTTTCGCGTGCGCCCTCTTTGATCTTTACATGTACGCGGACAGTGTCGCCAACGTTCATGGTGGGCAGCTCGGCCTTCATGTTCTGCTGATCAAGTGCTTTGATAAGATCCATTTCTGGTTCCTCCTAATATAATCAGGCGTTCGTGCCATACAGGCAGAGGACCACCCAAAAGTCAACTATGTGATATTAACATAACTTTCTTGCAAATGCAAGCATAAATTCCAAAAAAATATAGTTTTTATGAAAGTTTTAAGGTAATGCTAGAAATGTTAATGTCCGTCCAAAGAATTATAGCATAATCTGTCGAATTATGCTAATATGTTTTTGTATAAAAATTGTCATTCAGGAGGGATTGGACATGGCCAACTTATCTGAAATCATAAAAGATGTGGAGTTTTCTCAAGTTTGGGAAATTCTCAATACCCGTTACGAAGATGCCGAGAACTATAAAGAGTTTTACGAGCTTATTTTCGGTTCTATGAAAGCAGCACAACCATATAAAGGCAGCATCGGAAAGGTTCTTGCAATCAGAACCAACGAAATGGATTTCTGGTTCGATGATGAAGGTGAACCTGCTTTGCAGGCTGTTGGTATTGTCGAAGGCGATGACGATTACTATGCCATCGGCGACCTCGAACCTGACCAGTTGGCAGCTATTGAAGTTGATGCCCAAACTGCGGCAGACTTCTCCCCTGCAGACATCGCTTCATACTGCATTATTGAGATAATGTATTTTGCATCCCTTGCAGATTCCGCTTGGGGCAACCAAAGCGGAACCGCCGCAAAAGGGCTTATAGATTCCTCCCATTGCATAACTTCCGAAATGGACTCATATTCCCTCACAGACTACCGCAAGGAAATGGGACTTGTGGAAGAAGAGAAGGACAGGCTCAGCGAAATGCTGTCCGGCATCAACAAATTTTACAGCTGAGTGAAAGGGTTTGTATGAAACTGCTGAGACGCTCTCTGATTCTTTTTTGTATTATTTCAATGCTGCTGTCTTTTGCCTGTGCCGATACATCAAATGACAGCACCTATATAATATTTCAACCCGGCAACGCCCTTACTATTGTCAACGGAACTACTGTAAAAGCTCTGAACTCGGCAGGTACGGAAACTGCACCGTATTACAGCATCAACGGCACTGTTATGGTACCACTGTATTTCGTTGCCGATACCTTTGATCTGGAACTGTCCTGGAACGGCTTGACCAAGCAGACACAAATCAGGTTTGGAAACCTGATTGTCGGCATAACATCTGGAAGTCACGATATTACTGTCGGAAGTCAAAAGATCGCGCTGTCTGCCCCGGTTACGGTTGTCGACGGAAGCACCTACGTACCGGTAGATATTTTCGGAAAGATTCCCGGATTATACCATGTTACGATAAGTTCTCAAAACGAAGGACGCTTCATTCTGGTTACCGACAATGTCAGGACTGTCAATGATCCGGAAACTCTGGATTCATTCCTTAAAACCGCATATCGTAGACTTGGCCCCTCAAAGACCGACATTTCTGATTCTGCTCTGGCATTCAGGGCCAATTCCATGTACTCATTGGCTGCCGGTGAGGTAAACGAAATACTTTCCGACGGAAAGAAAGCCGTTCCCTACTGCACATCCGATGGATATTTGATGATTCCTTTTGAGTATGCCCTTCAAAACTCCGGAGTAAATTACCGAAATTATGCAAAATACAGCGACAGCTGTGATTTCACCATCGGTTCCAGAAACTACAGCCTGTATTACGGTGAACATTTCATTTTGTCCGGTGGTTATGAATATTCCAACAAGTATTACTGCGAGCTTCGAGCCGGTGCAGTTTATGTTTCGGCTTCCACTTTTGAAAAAATAAGCGGCCTTAATGCCTTGTTTACCACCATCCCCACCGGAGTAGTGTTCACCGGTTTCAGCGGATATTCGTCTGTTATGGAAAGCGTTAAGGATTTGGTTTCTTCTTTGCCGGACAAGCGTAGTGACGCGTCTGCTTACATTGCGCTCACCTTTGACGACGGTCCTTCAGGAGCACTTACAGAACGATTGCTTGATGGTTTGCTTGAGCGCGGTGCTCATGCAACATTCTTCCTTTGTGATTACAGAATTTCAGCTTTTAGCTCTGTAATGAAAAGATATATACCTGAGGGACATGAAGTGGCCAACCACAGCGCAACACATGCTTCTCTGCCAGGATTGAAAGGTGATTCACTGGCGGTGGAAATCGACAGTACAAACGCTTCAATTTCAGAAAAAGCCGGTGCAAAGCCAACCTTACTGCGTCCACCCGGAGGAAGTTATAATAAGCGCGTGCTGGATGCGCTCGAAGACCGTGGAATGTCCTGCATTATCTGGAGCGTTGATCCTATGGACTGGAAGCATCTGAACACCGAAAAGGTGGTTAATAACATCATTTCAGTCGTTTCCGACGGCGATATAGTTCTGCTGCACGACCTGTATTCCACTTCAGTTGATGCCGCATTAAAAGTAATCGATATCCTGGCAGAACGTGGTTTTGCATTTGTAACAGTATCGGAACTTGCTGAAATCAAAGGCTATGACCTTAGCGCAGGAGAGGTGTACCACAGCTTCAAATAAATTTGATATAACGCAAATAATATGTTATAATAATCCAGTTAGAAAAACAAAACACAGGAGGATATATCGTTGCTTACCGGAAAAAACATCGTTTTGGGCGTGACCGGCGGTATTGCCGCTTATAAGGCCACATATATTATCAATAAACTGGTTATCGACCTGCACGCCAATGTAGACGTAATTATGACCAAAAATGCAGAGACCTTTATTACCGAACAGACTTTGCGTACTCTGTCCAGAAATATCGTTACCCGTGACATGTTCAAGGAACCCGCAGTCTGGAATGTTGAACACATTTCTCTGGCAAAAAAGGCAGACTGTTTCCTTATCGCTCCCGCAACTGCCAATGTCATAGGTAAGATTGCCAACGGTATTGCAGACGATATGCTGACCACCACAGTTATGGCCACCAGAGCACCTGTTGTCTTTGCTCCTGCCATGAATGACAACATGTACACCAACCCCATTTTTGAAGAGAACATGGCCAAGCTGAAAAAGTATGGCTACAAGTTCATCGATCCCCATGAAGGTGTGCTTGCCTATGGCGGCAAGGGTACCGGCGAACTGGCTACAGTAGATGAGATTGCCGATTATATAGTTGACTTGATTGGCAATAAGTAAAATGCTATAGCTTCCTCAGTCGAGGAATGCGCACGAAGAGTCGAGCCTAAGATTATCACTACCCCTCAGTCGCCTTCGGCGCCAGCTCCCATGACAAGGGGAGCCTAAAGTGTACAAAAACCTTAGTATTAAAATTTTTCGGAGGTTATCATGAAAATTTCTATAGTTTATTTCTCTTCCAGCGGTCGTACCGCAAGAATGGCCGAAGTTATTGCCGAAGGCATTAAGAAAGCCGGCGATGTTGAAGTAGGCATCTTCCCTATCGACGCACTTGACGTTGATTTCGTTAACGACAGCGCAGCTGTTATCGTTGGCACTCCCGACTATTACGCAGCTGAAGCATGGCAGATCAAGCAGTGGCTCGACACCTGCCCCTGCAAGCTTGGCGGCAAAATGGGCGGCGCATTCTGCACTGCAAACTTCAAGCAGGGCGGCGCTGATGTAGCTATCCAGAGCGTACTTACCCAGATGCTGGTCAAGGGCATGCTGATTTACTCCAGCGGCACTCATCTTGGTCTCCCCTTCATCCACCTCGGCCCCGTTTGCCTCAAGGATTCCGAAGAAGAAGACAAGGCTCTGTTCGAAACCTATGGCGAACGCTTCGCTGCAAAAGCTCTCGAGCTGTTCTGATATTAGAAGAATAAAAATCCCGACCAAGCGGTCGGGATTTTTATTTTCAGGGATCAGTGGTTAGCGGGCAGAGATCAGGAGATGCTGTCATTTCGAACCTATTACACTGTCATTTCGATAGCGGCACAGTCGATGAGAAATCGCAATCTTACTATTTTCTCGGGAATCACATCACTAATAATCATAAAGACCCCGGGTGGGCGATTGACCATCCGGGGTTATTAATTATCAAACGGATATTTGGACTAAACCGTAAGGGGAATTCCGTTTTTCACTTACCCCT
>JAZULX010000010.1:0-12476 GCA_045603325.1 Oscillospiraceae bacterium
GTTACAGAGGATGCTGACATTTCGGACACACCTACGGCTCTTTTGTCAGTTAATAATTAACAATTAATAATTAATAGGCGTGATACGTCACGATTTGCGTAATTAGCGGGACGTCCGGGGCGGCGGGACGTCCGGGGGCCGTCCCCTACGGACATAATCGTTACGTTATGCGTGATACGCGGTCACGGCTCGCCGTGACCCTACGGGCGTTAACCATTACGCATAACGCTTTTTTTCGATGTCCATTTCCCGACGTATTTCTTTTATTTCCCTTGCTAGAATCATTGCAAGATATTATGTAAAGCAAAGGAGATCGGGAAATGGAAAACACCGGAGTGAAACAATGGTTTGATCAACTGAAAGAAGGACTGCTGGGAGACATCCCTGCTGTGACAGGAGCTGCCATGTTCAGGGCAGCGGAATGTGCCATTCGGTTTGTGGCGGCCTTTTTGCTGGCAAACGCTCAGGTATTCGGCTCATGGCGACCCTTTGCCATCGCCATGGCAGCGGCGTCCGGCACAGGTGTGGAAGGGTTTTTTGCCCTGCTTGGGGCGTCTGCGGGTTTCATTTTACTGGGTGGGCTGACAAACGGAGTAAAACACGTGTCCATATCGTTTCTGATCTCTGCCGTATCCTTTGTGCTGAAAGGACTTCGCTGGTGGGAGAAAAAGTTTTTCCAACCTGCATTGGCAGGACTGATGACCGGGCTGATAGGGTTTGTTTTCCTGCTGGATGAAGGTGTCAGCCCGGGAGGAGTGGTGATGCTGCTGGGCGAAGTGACCGCAGTGGCCGGATGTACATACCTCTTCTCCGAAGCTTTGGCGGATTCCTCCGGTGTTCCGGGCAAAACAGGGATGTTCCTTATGGCGGCGGGACTGCTGGCGGGGCTGGCTCCCATCAAACTCATGGGCATCATATCCCTGGGCCGCATGGTGGCGTGTTTTGCGGTGCTTACCGCAGCCCATGTGGGCGGCTGGACCGTGGGCGCTGCCATCGGTGCGGCGGCAGGAGCAGCTGTGGATCTGTCGGTGGGCGGGACGGCGTTCTTTTCCCTGGCTTTTGGCCTGGGCGGACTTGCGGCAGGACTGTTGAGAAGCGCAAAAAAGTATCCCGGTACCCTGACGTTCCTTGTTATAATGGGAATTTGCCTGCTGTGGCAGGCGGAAACGGCTCCTGTGGCGGCACTGTTTGAAACCTTTGGAATGTGCGCCCTTTTCATGCTGCTGCCTCGGGAACTGGTACCCATTGGGGTCAGGAGCAAAGACAGCGAAGGCAAAACCGCCGCACGGCTGGCGGTGCGGCGGCTGACGGATATGGCGGCGGTGTTTACGGAACTGTTTGAATCCATGTCAGCAGCCCTCAGCCCCGAAAATGCAGGCAGTACATCGGTTTCGTCGGTGTTTGACAGGACTGCGGAACGGGTGTGCAAACGGTGCGTGATGAACCACGTCTGCTGGCAGCGTGACGGCGAGGCCACAAGGACTGCGCTGAATGACGCTGCAATGCAGTTCAACCGCAGAGGACAGGCAGAGGCATCGGATTTCCCCACTTGGTTTTCCTCCCGATGCAAAAACATGCCGAAATTTGTGGCAGTGCTCAATGAGGAGATCGTTGCTCTGGATTACCGCCGAAGATACGAAAAACTGGCGTCTCAGGACAGGCAGCTGGTGGCAAACCAGTACGGCGAACTGGCAAAAATTCTTGGCAGGGCCGCACAGCGGGCATCCGACGGGCCGGTAAGCGAGTCAAAACTCAGCCGACGGGTGGAAAAGTATCTGAAAACCCTGAATATGGACACCGGCAGCCGGGTGTATCGTGACGGATTTGGCAGGCTGTGCATCGAGATAGACAGCACTGGAGCCGGAGTAATGGCAGATTTGAAAGACGGCCTTTCCACGGTGGTGGGCACGGCTTTGTCCGACCCACGGCAGGTGGCAGGTGGAGTGATTTTTACCGAAAAGGAACACCTTGTGCCAAAAGTCGGCGTGGCGGCAAAATGCCGCCGGGAAGAGGAAGTCTGCGGAGATTACGGCACATGGTTCCGGGACAGTGACGGTCAGCTGTTTCTCATTTTGTCCGACGGCCGCGGCACCGGTGCTCAGGCAGAGACGGAAAGCCGAAGCGCCGTAAGGGTGCTGGAACGCCTGCTTCGTGCAGGTGCGGAGCCGGAATCCGCTGTGCGGACGCTGGATTCGGCTTACGTTCTTCGGGGTGGCGGAGGTGGGTTTGCCACGGTGGATCTGCTGGCGGTGGATCTGTTTTCCGGCAGAACCACGGCCATAAAATGGGGTGCGGCACCGTCTTACATCCGCAGCGGAGGCTACGTCACCCGGATGGGCGAACCGTCACCTCCTCCGGGTACAGGCGGAGATTATGAAAAAACGGAGCTTGTTTTGAAGGAGGGAGATTTTATCGTCATGTGCAGCGACGGTGTGGCAGACCGGGACAGTGACGGCTGGGTACGCCGGCTCATTGAGCAGTATGAAGGGACAAGCCCCCGGGAACTGGCGGCTCAGCTGGCAGCGGTGGCGGAGCAGACCCGGGGTGCAGGTGACGACATAACCGTCATGGCCATGACCATAGAAAGCTGCTGAAAATAAAAACTGTCATTCCGAACATAGCAAGGTCAGCTCTGCTGACCTTGTTATGGAGGAATCCCTTCCTTACGATGGGGATTTCTCCGCCGGCTGTGCCGGCGTTCGAAATGACAGTCATTTTTTGTCTATTACGTATTTTAAAAATTCAATTCAAATGTAACGCCGAATTTTTCTTCTGCTTCGGCAGTTTTGTGGGCCATCATGGAAAAATAGTTTTCGTCCATATACAGCCGGTCTTCGGGGTCGGGGAACATGGCCTGCATGAACTTTTCCAGAAAATCGGCAGCTTCTTCGCATCTGTCGCCGATGATTTTATAATCTTCCCACTGTACGCTGTTCATAATATGTCTCCTTTAAGGTTTAAGGTTGAAGGTATTGTATCACAGATGAGCAGCATCGGCAAGATATGACATTTGCTCAGAATTTCCCATGGATGTTTTGCCTGCAAAATCCGCAAACTTATCAGGCAGGGGCGGCTGACCGTCCATCATGAAAGGACTGAACCCATGAACAGTATAAATGTCTATTCCGAAATCGGCCCGCTGAAACGGGTTATGCTTCACCGACCCGGCGGTGAGCTGGAAAACCTGATGCCGGAACATCTCGACCGGCTGTTGTTCGACGATATTCCCTATCTGAAAGAAGCTCGACGGGAACATGACGAGTTTGCGGCCCTGCTGAAAAGCCGGGGCTGTGAGGTGGTCTACCTTCAGGACCTGACCGCCGAAGCCATTGCTGACAGCGAAGTTCGAAAACAGTTCATAAGCGATTTTATCAACGAAACAGGGGTCAAAACCTCCTGGGAAATGGATTTTCTGACGGAATATTTTTCATCTCTCGGTACAAAGGAGCTTATTGAGGCCATGTGTGCCGGCGTCCGCAAATCCGTGGCCGGTGAAGCCGAAAACCAGAGCCTTGGCAGCCTGCTGAGCCTGCTGGAAAATGACTACCCGTTTTTGACCGACCCTATGCCCAACCTCTACTTCACCCGTGACCCCTTTGCGTCCGTGGGCAGCGGCGTTACCATCCACCGCATGAGAAACCACGTCCGCACCAGGGAATCCCTGTTCGGCAGATATATTTTTTCCTACCACCCGCTTTATAAAAACACAAGAGTGTGGTACGACAGAACAGAGGTTTCGTCCCTTGAGGGCGGTGATATTCTGGTGCTGTCGGAAGAGGTCATCGCCATCGGTATTTCCCAGCGTACCAGTGAGCGTGCCATAGAAAAATTCTCTGCCCAGGTGCTGGGCGAGGAGTCCACATTCAAAAAGGTGCTGGCTTTCAATATTCCCAAAGAACGCAGCTTCATGCATCTGGACACGGTGTTTACCATGGTGGACAAGGACAAATTCACCGTCCATCCCAACATCCTCAATGAAATATCCGTTTTCGTTATCACCCGGGATCCCACAGACCGAATCCGCATAACTCAGGACACAGGTTCGCTGGAAGACATCCTCAAGCGACATCTGCAGCTGGACAAAGTTACCCTCATCCGCTGCGGACGCAAAAGCAAGGTGGACGCAGCCCGGGAACAGTGGAACGACGGCAGCAACACCCTGTGCATCGCTCCCGGCGAAGTGGTGGTCTACGAAAGAAACGTGCTGACAAATCAGCTGCTGGAAGAAAACGGCGTTAAGATATATCCCATCGACGGCGCCGAGCTGTCCCGGGGACGAGGCGGCCCAAGATGTATGTCCATGCCGCTGATTCGTGCAGCGGTTGAATAAATACACCCTGTCATTTCGAACCGAGCGAAAGCGAGGGAGAAATCCCCACCTGTTATGCAATGCATATCAACAGGGGATTTCTCCGCCTGCGGCGTTCGGAATGACACCAATTACCAACAATCGGAGGAACAAACCATGGCAGTAAACCTGAAAGGAAGAAGCTTCCTTACCCTGGCGGATTTTTCCGCTCAGGAGATACGCTATATGCTCGACCTGGCCCACGACCTGAAAGCCAAAAAGCGGGCAGGCATATGCGCACAGAATCTTAAAGGAAAGAACATCGTTCTGCTTTTTGAAAAGACTTCCACCCGCACCCGCTGCGCCTTTGAGGTGGCGGTTGCCGACGAAGGCGGTCACGTCACCCTGCTGGATCCCGGCAGCTCCCAGATGGGCAAAAAGGAATCCCTTGAGGACACCGCAAAGGTGCTGGGCAGATTCTTTGACGGTATCGAATACCGTGGCTTTGAGCAGAAAGTGGTGGAAGATCTGGCAAAGCATTCCGGCGTACCTGTTTTCAACGGGCTGACGGATATGGATCACCCCACCCAGATACTGGCAGACATGATGACCATTGAAGAACACGTTTTCAAGCCTCTGAACAGGGTAAAGCTGGTGTTCATCGGCGATATCCGCAACAACATGGCCTATGCCTGGATGTATGGCTGCGCAAAAATGGGCATGCATTTTGTGGCCTGCGGCCCGGACTCTCTGCAGCCTGACCCGGATGTACTGGCACGGAGCCGTGAAATGGCAAAGGAAAGCGGCGCTGTTATCGAAATCGCCCACAGCTTCGACTGCCTGAAGGACGCAGACGTGATTTATTCCGACATCTGGGCGTCCATGGGCGAAGAGGACAAGATCGCCGAGCGTGTAAAAATCCTTGAACCCTATCGCGTGACTATGGAAGTGCTTGAAAAAACCGGCAATCCCGATGTGAAGTTCATGCACTGCCTGCCCGCATTCCACGATTTTGAAACCGTGTTTGCTTCCCAGCAGAAGGAAGCCGGCATGGACATCCGGGAAGTCACCGACGAGGTGTTCCGCAGCCGTCACAGCATAGTATTTGACGAGGCGGAAAACCGTATGCACTCCATCAAGGCCGTACTGGTGGCAACGGTTTGACAAAATCACGGTTCAAAATGCCCTCGGCATACACCATTCTGTTTATCATACTGGCCATTGCCGCCATGCTCACATGGATAGTTCCGGCCGGTCAGTATGACAAAACAGCCGACGGTCAGCCTATTCCCGGCACCTATGCCCTGACGGAACCGAACCAGCAGGGTATCGGAGATATCCTCACAGCTTCCATCAAAGGCTTTTATGAAGCGGCTGACGTGGCGCTGTTTATCCTGATGGTGGGCGGTTTCCTGGGAGTCGTCATGGAAACGGGCGCCATAACCGCGGGCATTAAAAATATAATAGTAAAGCTTTCCGGCAAAGAGACACTGCTGATACCGATATTGATGGTGCTTTTCGGCCTTGGCGGCACCACTTTCGGCATGTGGGAAGAGACAATTGCGTTCTTTCCGCTGCTGATCCCGGTATTTCTGGCTGCAGGATTCGACACCATGACGGCGGTGGCGGTGATCCTGCTGGGTGCAGGCGCAGGTGTGCTCTGCTCCACCGTAAATCCCTTTGCCACGGGCATTGCTTCGGGTTTTGCCGGGGTTTCCATGGGCGACGGCATCCTTGTCCGGCTGGTGCAGCTGGTGGTTTTTGAAGGTGCGGCCATATGGTATGTCCTGTCTTACGCAAAAAAGGTGAAAGCTGACCCGTCAAAAAGCCTCGGCAGCCGGGAAACAAACTCAGACACCGATCTGACGGATTCTGGCAAACGAAAGCTCACCGGACGGGACAAGGTGACCCTTGCCCTGTTTGCCCTGACGTTTCTTGTGATGATTTATTCCGTCATCCCTTTTTCCGACCTTGGCATAACCGCCATACCCACCCTTGGATGGTGGTTTGACGAGCTGTCTGCCCTGTTTCTGGTGTCCGGCGTGGTCATCGGCCTTGCCGGCGGATTAAAGGAAGAACGGCTGGTGGACTGCTTCGTGTCCGGAGCGGGCGAACTGCTGTCGGTGGCGCTTATCATCGCCGTATCCCGGGGCATCACCGTAATAATGAACGAGGGGCTTATAACAGATACGGTTCTGTCCTTCGGCGAAGGCATACTCAGCAGCCTGTCGTCAAAGGTGTTTGGCTTTTTCGTGTTTTTGCTTTATCTTCTGCTGTCGATATTCATTCCGTCCACTTCCGGTCTGGCGGCATTGTCCATCCCCATTATGGCGCCGCTGGGCGACTTTGCCAACGTGGCAAGAAGCGTCATCATAACGGCGTTCCAGTCCGCATCGGGCATAGTTAACCTTGTAACGCCCACAGGTGCGGTGGTTATGGGCGCCCTGACCCTGGGCAGAATACCATACGACAAATGGATACGGTTTTCCTGGAAGTATGTTGTGGGCGCCCTTGTGGTGTCGGCAGCGTTGATATGGGTGATAAGCTGAAAAAGAGGTGCCGAACAGGCAATTCCACTAAGTTAAACGAAAGCTGTCATTCCGAACATTGAGAGGTCAGCTCCGCTGACCTTGCGATGGAGGAATCCCCATCTTGAGGAGGGGATCTCTCCGCCATAAGCCGTCAAAGCCGGCCATGGCGTTCGAGATGACAGCTTAACTTAGGGTCAGGGGGTAGGCAAAGGATGGGCAAAGGTGTATAATTGACCTATCAATCTCGCCTGACGGAGAATACGCCATGAAAACCTATCTCTACACCTCAACCTCTTTTGACGCTTACGAAAACCTTGCCCGGGACGAATATCTGCTCAACACTTTGGGCGAAGACGACCTGGCGCTGTATTTTTACATAAACCGCAGCGCAGTCATTTTTGGCAAAAACCAGTGCCATTGGACAGAGGTGGACATGGAAAAAGTCGGCGCCGACAGGGTCCAGCCTGTTCGCCGGGTAACCGGCGGCGGCGCGGTATATCACGATATGGGCAATTTGAATTACTCATTTATTGCAGGAAAAAACCGATACGATTTGGACGCACAGCGGGAGCTTATCCGCAAGGCGCTGGCTCAGTTCGGCATAGAGGCTCAGGCTACAGGACGCAATGACCTTACGGTGAACGGACTGAAGTTTTCCGGCACGGCATACTGCACCAGAAACAGCGTTCATCAAAGCCACGGCACCTTGCTGGTGAATGTCAACAGAGACGCCATGAGCAGATATCTCAGCCCGTCAAAGCTGAAGCTGCAGTCCAACGGGGTGAAATCCGTCCGCTCCCGTGTATGCGGCCTTGATGAGTTTTCGGCGGATATCACTGTGGAAAACCTGCGGAAAACTCTGGAAAACCTGTTTACTGAGGCCTATGGCCCGGTGGAAGAGCCTGTTTTTGACGAAGAGGAGCTGGGCACGCTGGTGGAAAAATACCACAGCCCTGACTGGTTTTTGAACAGAGGGTTAAGAAACAGCTATTATGCGGAAACAAGGCTCAGCTTTGGAAATGTGCGGCTGGAGCTGGCTGTAACCGGCAGCGGTGTTATAGATAAGGCAAAGCTGTACACTGACGCCATGGATTATACGCTGCCGGAGCGGGTGGAACCTGTGCTGACAGGGCTGAAATTTGACAAAAAAGAAATCTCCTCTGCATTGTCTGCTGCCGGGTTTGATGAACTGGCTGCCTGGGCAGAGAGTTTTGAACTGTAGATTATTGCAGACATGCCCGGATGCAGGAACAAAATCCGGAAATTCGGCTTTGCCAAACGTAATTTATATGTTACCGCTTTGTTATTGAATTTGACATTTGCTTTTACTATAATAAAGGTTAATCATTGAAAAGGCAGGTGATCGTCATTAAGAAGAATAACCGACGAAAGAAAACCTCTAAAAATAAAAATCTTCCGCTGTATATCAGCGCAGGATTCCTGGCAATAGCAGTTATTACAGCCGTTGGTGTCTGGCTCCATGCCAGAAACGCTGCCGTGGATGTGTCCAACTATCCTTACATTTTCCCCAACGTATATGTTGCCGGTGTTGATGTGGGCGGGCTGGACAAACAGCAGGCTCAGGACAAGGTTGAAAAGGGCATTGCCGAAAGCTACGGTGTCAACACCCTTATTGTCCGCCTGCCGGACAGAAGCCTGAGCTTCGCTCCCGATGCGGTCAAGTTCAACATCGACGTGGGTGAAGCCGTGGACAAGGCTTACGAATACGGTCGCAGCGACGACAAATACGAGGCTTACCGGGCTTACAACAATGCACTGACCAACGAGCATTACATAGACGTGGATGCCGCAATTTCCATCGACCGTGACGCTATCCGTGCCATCATAGACGAAGCGGCTGCGGATATCCGCTCCGAACTTGTCCAGTCGAGCTACGAAGTTACGGAAGATTCCATTGTTGTCCATGTGGGCTGTGCCGAGCGTGAACTGGATGCCGACGCTCTTTACGAAACAGTTTGCAATGCATTCCTGAACGGCAACTTTTCCACCATCGAATTCGATGTCAGAACAGTCAGCCCCGGTACCGTTGATCTGGACACCCTTTACCGTGAGATAAACAAGGACGTGGCAGACGCCTATTACGACGACGAATCCGGCGAGATCATACCCGAGGTTGTGGGCTGCACCTTTGACCTCCAGTCCGAAAAGGAAATGCTGGCAATCGCTCCGGAAAACAGCGACTATGTGATCCGGCTGCAGCTTACTCAGCCCCAGCTGACTGCCGAAATGCTCAGCGGCAAGCTCTTTGCCCATAAGCTCGGCGTTTGCGACAGCGAGCTGACCGGCTCCAACTACAACCGAACCAACAACGTTACCCTGGCCTGCGAAGCCATCAACGGAACCATCCTTTATCCCGACGATGTGTTCTCTTTCAACGCCATTGTGGGTGAACGTACCGAAGCCAAGGGTTACCTTGAAGCCGGCGTTTACGTTGGCGGTCAGACCCAGAACGAACTTGGCGGCGGCGTATGTCAGGTGGCATCAGCCATTTATCTGGCAGCGCTGAGAGCAAACCTCGAAATCGTCGAGCGCGAACCCCACCAGTTTTTGGTAACCTACGTCCCCATGGGCTGTGACGCCACCATTTACTGGGGATTTTATGACTTCAAGTTTGAAAACAGCACCGAATACCCCCTGAGGATAAACACCTGGGTGGAAGGAAGTTACGTCCACTGTGTGCTTTACGGCACCAACGAAACCGGTGAGTACGTTGAAATGACTCACAAGGTGCTGTCTACCACGCCTTACGAGGAGGAAATCGAAGAAGACCCCACCAAACCTGCCGATTATTCCTCTGTCAAGCAGTCGCCTTATACCGGTTACGAGGTCAAAACCTACCGCAACCTGTATTCCGCCGACGGAGAGCTTATTAAAACCACCTATGAAGCTTTCAGCAACTATCAGGTTCGCAACAAGATCACCGTGGTGGGCGTGCAGCCCGAACCCGAACCGGAGCCTGAACCGACTCCCGAACCTGAGCCGACGCCTGAACCCGTGCCGACACCCGCTCCGGAACCCAGCCCTCAGCCTGAACAGGCAGAGCCTTCGGAAACTCCCGCAGACCCGGAACAGCCTCCCACCACCGAAAGCGCAATAACAATCTACGGATAAAATAATAGTTAACAGGCCCGGCAGATCAATCTGCCGGGCCTGTTTTGTGCGCCGTCTCTTGCAATTTTCAAGTTTTTTCGATATAATTTTCTGTGAGGAATTTTCATACAATCAGGAGGAGCTATGGACAGCAAGAAAATTCAGACATTGCTGACGGTTTTGGATACCGGCAGCATGCTCAAAGCAGCCAATGCCCTGGGATACACTCCGTCGGGACTTGCTCATATGATGGATTCGATAGAGCAGGAGCTGGGACTGACAATCCTTGAGCGCGGACGTTTCGGTGTACGGCTCACAAGAGAGGGCGAATTGCTGCTGCCCCATATGCAGAACTATGTCCGGGCAGAAGCTCAAATGATGGACGAGGCAAAAAAGCTGACGGTTTCTGCGAAGAAAGTATTGCGGGTGGGTGCATCACCCTTTGCTGCAAGGCTGTGGCTGAACAAAATAATCCGCGAGTATCAGGAACTCAACAGCGATGTGGAAGTGATCCTGACCGAAGACAGCAGAGACGAGCTGTATCAGGCCCTTGTCCGGGGCGAATGCGACATGATCGTTGCCGGCCCGCATCCAAAATACCGCCACGAGTTCGTCCATCTGAGAGATGATGACTTTTTTGCCGTTCTGCCTCCCGACTGCGACTATCAGGGTCGTTTTTTCGTGGTCAAGGATTACGAAAACTTCCCGTTCATCATGCCGACACTGGGCAAGGATACGGATATCCTGGACGTGCTGGAGAAGAATGGCGTGAACGCCAACGTGATAGCCGCATCAGCCGATGAAAGCACTGTGCTGCGGATGGTCTCCGGCGGACTTGGCGCAAGTATGCTGTCCCACTTTGTTCTCAGCACTGTGGAAGGCAACGTCCGCAAACTTCCGCTGTATCCCGAAGCCACAAGGAAGCTGGGAGTAGCTGTTCGGTCCCTTGCCGAAATGACAGAGCAGGAAAAGGACTTTTTGTACTTCGTCCGGTCATCTTTCCTGGACTGAGAGGCAGATTATGAGACTTTTCATCGCCATTAATTTTCCGGAAAACACAAAAGACCTGCTTTGCCGCAACATTTCCAGACTGAAAACGGCGGCAAAACAGGGTCGGTTCACTCACAGAGACAATCTTCACCTGACGCTGGTTTTTCTGGGCGAAGTTGAAGCCAGGAGGCTGGAAGATATTCGCCGGGTGATGGACAGCGTTTCGTTGCCACCTTTTGAATTGAGTATAGGCAGCGGCGGCAGGTTCCGCCGGGACGGCGGAGATATTTACTGGCAGTCCGTAACAGCGTCTGACGAACTGACAGGCCTGTACCGCCGGCTGTATGACGGGCTGAAAGCCGCAGGGTTCAAGCTGGAAAGCAGAAACTATAAGCCCCATCTCACTTTGGGCAGACAGGTGGTGCTGACAGATGAGCCGAAGCTGGAAACCACGGAAGTGTCTGTTCATCGAATAAGCCTGATGCTTTCCCAGAGGATTGACGGGAAACTGAAATATACGGAGCTTTACGGAAAAGAGCTTTGAGCCGTATTTTCCCGGGACGTATTTTTTCTTTACAATGTCCTTCAAGTATGATATACTACGATAAGTAATATGATATACAAGATTATGTAATAAGCGAGGATACACAAATGTCAAATTATGTTCTCAGCTGCTGCTCCACTGCCGACCTTTCTGCCGAGCATTTCAAGAGCAGAGATATCAGCTATATATGCTTCCACTATTCCCTGGACGGTGTCCAGTATCCCGACGACCTGGGTCAGACCATTCCCTTTGACAAGTTCTATCAGGCCATGGTAGACGGCGCAGAAACCCAGACTTCTCAGGTCAATGTGGACGAATATATCGATTACTTCACTCCTTTCCTGGAGGATGGCAAGGATATCGTTCATCTGTCCCTGTCTTCCGGCATTTCCGGGTCCTACAATTCCTGCTGCATCGCTGCGGATATGCTGCGTGAAAAGTATCCCGACCGCAAGATTTTTGTGGTGGACTCCATGGCAGCTTCTTCCGGCTACGGTCTGCTGATGGATAAGCTGGCCGATCTCCGTGACGAAGGCATGAGAGCCGAGGATCTGGCCGCATGGGCTGAGGAAAACAGACTGAGACTGCGTCACTGGTTCTTCTCTTCCGACCTGACTTTCTTTGTCAAAGGCGGCCGCGTGACCAAGGCTTCCGGCTGGTTCGGCACCGTGCTGAAGATTTGCCCCCTGCTGGATGTCAGCAATACCGGCGGACTTGTGCCCAGATTCAAGATCAGAGGCAAGGAAAAGGTCATCAAGGAAATCGCCAAGAAGATGGAAGAGCAGGCCGATGACCGCCTTGATTACAGCGGCAAGTGCTATATTTCCAACTCCGCCTGCTATGAAGATGCCCGTGCTGTGGCGGATATTGTCGAAGCAACCTTCCCCAAGCTCAACGGCAAGGTTCAGATTTACTCCGTTGGCACCACCATCGGCAGCCATACCGGTCCGGGTACCGTTGCCCTGTTCTTCTGGGGCGATAAGAGAGATAACTGAAAAAACCGGCTGACTAT
>JAZULX010000011.1:0-9849 GCA_045603325.1 Oscillospiraceae bacterium
ACACCGGCGAAAAAGTAAAAGGCGAGGCTGTTATACGAAGTGCAGCTGAGGAGGACGACACTATCTTCCTTTTCGGTTCGTCTGAGCTGAGCACCACCATGATCAAGTCTCATCCTGCAAACTTCTTTACCGAATATGATTTCGGTTTTGATGTCTGCACTGTGGGACGCGGTTCCAGCCAAAGCCTTATCCATGCCCTTATTCTGGCAGGCAACGGTGAAAGCCTGAGAGGGAAAAAGGTCGTGTTCATGATCTCGCCTCAGCATTTCGTTGAGGACGGTATTGCTCCCGATATGTTCGTTGCAAACTTTTCCGAGCAGCAGTATCTGGATGCCATGATGTCTGATTCGATAGGTGAGGGTTCGAAAGCGTTTTTATCTGGACGTGTTCGTAATTGCTTTGACCAATATGAGGCAGAATATGAAGATCCCGGGTTTGAAAGCTCACGCCGATTGGCTGACCAGATATCAGGTTTGCTGGACGATGTACCGGATATGGGTCTGGCTTTGATGAAGCCTTATTACGCCCTGGAAAGCGTGCTGTACACCGTCAGGGACAATGTTACTGCCTCCAAGGTCATCAAGGGGTTTGAGGACGTCAAAGGCGCTCCTGTGACTGATTTTGACTGGGATACCTACCGTCAGGAGATGATCGGTCTTGGTGCGGCAGAGTCCGACAACAACGAATTTGGCATTCTGAACGACTATTACAACACCAACATCGGCAAGAAACTTGCCCGAATGGAGAATAAGGACGCAGACTTGTCATACTCCGAATCTATTGAATATGAGGATCTGCAGAATCTTATCTGGCTGTGCGATACATTTGAGATAGATGCGCTGTTTGTCCATACTCCTCTCCATGGAACCTGGAGCGATTACTGCGGCTTTACAGCAGACGAGCGTCAGGAGTATTACGACAATGTCCGTGCTGTTCTGGACCAGTCCGGTTATGACTATCTTGACCTCACCGCAAAAGAATACGACAGCTATTACCTTTGTGACGTAATGCACATCGGCTGGCTGGGATGGGTGGATATCAATGAAGCAATTTGTAAATTCTATTACGAAAATCAGTGACTTTTTTGCCGCCCACAGCTGGAGCCGCGTATTGTTTTACGCCTTTGTGGTGCTGGCGCTGATACTGATGTTTGCCCTTATTGAGCAGACAGAAGTTGCATTTGTTTATAACGGATTTTAAAACAAAAAGCCTCAGGCTCAACGCCTGAGGCTTTGTTTTTACTTTTTGAAACTGTCTTTCAGGGATACGCTTCTGTTGAACACCAGATGGTCTTCGGTGGAATCTGCACTGTCGATGCAGAAGTAGCCGTGACGCATGAACTGATAGAAAGCGGGAGCTTTTGCACCCTTAACGCTGCTTTCAATTTTGCAGTGGTCAAGAATCTTGAGAGAATCGGGATTGATAAAGTTGACAAAATCAATTTCGTTGCCCTCTTCATCAACATGACCTTCGGGATCGGGTACGGAGAAGAGATTCTCGTAAAGTCTGACTTCGCAGTCGAGAGCATCGGAAGCGTTGACAAAGTGGATGGTGCCCTTGATTTTGCGACCGTCGGCAGCGTTGCCGCCTCTGGATTCGGGGTCATATTCTGCATATACTTCAACGATATTGCCATCGTCGTCCTTCTTGCAGCCGGTGCATTTGACGATGTAGGTGCCTTTGAGACGAACTTCGTTGCCGGGGAACAGACGGAAGTACTTCTTCACAGGTTCTTCCATAAAGTCCTCACGTTCGATCCAGAGTTCTCTGGAGAAAGTGACGATGCGGTTGCCGGCGGATTCATCCTCGGGGTTGTTTTCGACGGAAAACTCTTCTGTCTGACCTTCGGGATAATTGGTTATTATCAGCTTGAGAGGGTCAATTACGCCCATGACGCGGTTGGCGGTGGCGTTCAGGTCTTCACGCAGGCAGTGTTCGAGGAAAGCGTATTCAACGGTGCTGTCGTTCTTGGCAACGCCGATACGTTCGCAGAAGTTTTTGATGGAAGCGGGAGTGTATCCGCGACGACGCAGACCGCAAAGGGTGGGCATACGGGGATCATCCCAGCCGGAAACGTAGTTTTCTTCCACCAGTCTGCGCAGCTTACGCTTGGACATAACGGTGTAGTTGATGCCAAGACGGGCGAACTCTATCTGACGGGGAGTGGAGGGTACGGAAACGTTTTCGATAACCCAGTTGTACAAAGGACGATGGTCTTCGTATTCCAGAGAACACAGGGAATGGGTGATGCCTTCCAAAGCGTCCTGAATGGGGTGGGCAAAGTCGTACATGGGATAAACGCACCATTTGTTGCCCTGACGGTGATGCTCAACATAGCGGATACGGTAGATAACAGGGTCACGCATATTGAAGTTGCCGGAGGCAAGGTCGATCTTGGCACGCAGAGTGTGGCTTCCTTCGGGGAATTCGCCGTTTTTCATGCGTTCAAACAGGTCAAGGCTTTCTTCAATGGGGCGGTCACGCCAGGGGCTGACTGCGGGTTTGCCCACATCACCGCGGTTGGCTTTGAACTCTTCGGGAGTGAGCTGGCAGACATAGGCCAGACCCTTTTTGATAAGCTCAACGGCGTATTCATAGGTTTCGGGGAAATAGTCGGAACCATAGAAGAAACGGTCGTCCCAGTCGAAACCAAGCCAGTGGATGTCTTCCTGGATGGCGTCGACATATTCGGTGTCTTCCTTGGCGGGGTTGGTATCGTCCATACGCAGATTGCAGATGCCGCCGTACTTTTCGGCTGTGCCAAAGTCTATGCAAAGGGCTTTGCAGTGACCGATATGGAGATATCCGTTGGGTTCGGGCGGGAATCTGGTGTGGACCTGCATACCTTCGCAGCGTCCGCCGGGAGCCAGATCTTCTTCAACAAATGCGTGTATAAAATTCTTCGGAGATTCGTTGATGATGACTTCTTCTGCCATTTTATATTAACTCCTTAATCATTATCTTTTGTCTGTACAGTAATTATTTATTATATACTATATGTTCCCAATTGGCAAATAAAAAAACAATATGTAAATTATAAAAATTATACTTTAAAAATTGCGCAGTTTATATTAGAATATCAGAAGAAGACAAAAGGGGGATGAGACCAATGCCTGCTTATAAACGCGTATTGCTTAAAATAAGCGGTGAAGCTCTTGCCGGAGGTAAGGGAAGCGGACTGGATTTTGATTTTATCGGAAAAGTAAGTGACGTTATCAAAAAATGCGTTGATTCGGGAGTGCAGGTCGGCATTGTTGTCGGCGGCGGCAACTTCTGGAGAGGCTTGAAGCAGGGCGTTGGCATGACCGACAGGACCCGTGCAGACCATATGGGCATGCTTGCCACAACGCTCAACTGCCTTGCTATGGCAGATAATCTTGAGCAGCGTGGTGTGGAAGTCAGAGTACAGACTGCCATCGAAATGAGAGCAATTGCCGAGCCCTATATCCGCAACAAGGCTATCCGTCACTTTGAAAAGGGCAGAGTTGTGATTTTCGGATGCGGTACAGGCAATCCGTTCTTTTCCACCGATACCGGCGCTGTTCTGAGAGCTGCCGAAATCGAAGCCGACGTTATCCTGCTTGCCAAGAATATCGACGGTGTATACGATGCCGACCCGGCAAAGGTGAAAGACGCCAAAAAGTACGATGCAATTACATACGACGATGTTCTTGCAAAGCACCTTGGTGTTATGGACTCAACCGCAACATCGCTGTCTATGGATAACCACATACCTATTATCGTTTTCGCACTGAGCGACCCTGAAAACATATACAGAGCCGTTATGGGCGAAAAGATCGGCACTATAGTTAAGGAGGAAATTTAAATGTCAGAATACAAAGAATATACTTCTAAAATGGATAAGACCCTCGAGGTCCTCGGTCAGCAGTTTGCTGCCGTAAGAGCAGGCAGAGCCAATGCCGCCGTGCTCGATCGCATCACCGTTGAATACTATGGTGTCGACACCCCTCTGAACCAGATCGGCACTATCGCTTCTCCCGATCCCAGAACCCTGACCATCCAGCCCTGGGATACCAGCCTGCTCAAAGGCATTGAAAAGGCAATTCAGGCATCCGATTTGGGCATCAACCCCCAGAACGACGGCCGTCTTATCCGCCTGAGCTTCCCTCAGCTGACTGAGGAACGCCGTAAAGATCTGACCAAGCAGGTTAAGAAATACGGCGAAGAATCCAAGGTTGCTATCCGCAACATCCGCCGTGACGCCATCGAGCGCTACAAGGCCGACAAGAAAAAATCCATCATCACCGAAGACGATCTGAAGAAAATCGAAAAAGACCTTCAGGACGTTACCGACAAGTATGTCAAGGATATCGACGCACTTTGCGCCAAGAAAGAAAAGGAACTGATGGAAATCTGAGTTCCGATATAACCTCATTTAGTCAAGGCATGAATGCGGCCCGGATACTTTTGATCCGGGCCGGATTCTGGTTGCCTTGGCATTTACGCTATTTTGCGCATAAAATACCAACTTTGGGAGCCGCTTATGCAGCTGTTTAAAATCAAGAATTCAAAAGCAAAAGTAGATATGAACGCTCTGCCTGAGCATATTGCCATCATCATGGACGGCAACGGTCGCTGGGCCCAGAAAAGGGGACTGCCCAGAACTGCCGGTCATGCGGCAGGCGCAGAGACTTTCAGAACCATTGCCACATATCTGAAAGACATAGGTGTAAAATACATGACAGTCTATGCTTTTTCCACCGAGAACTGGAAACGGTCCCAGGAAGAAGTTTCGGCTATCATGGGACTTTTGGAAGACTACCTTTATGAAGCCATTGAAAAAATGGAAAAGGACAATATCAACCTCAGGTTTTTCGGTGATACGTCACCCTTGTCCGAAAAGCTCCTGAGTCTTATTGAACGCACCAACGATATATCAAGCCACATAGACGGGTTCAAGGTAAATGTTTGCCTTAACTACGGCGGACGTGACGAAATAGTCCATGCAGCAAAGGAATATATGAAATCCGGCGGTGATCCGGATCAGCTTACGGAAGAAGTCTTTTCTCAATACCTGTATTCCTCAGGCGTGCCTGATCCCGAACTTATTATCCGTCCCGGTGGTGAATACCGGGTGAGCAACTTCCTGTTGTGGCAGTGTGCCTATTCCGAGATGTATTTTACCGACCTTTACTGGCCTGATTTTACCGGTGACGACATTGACCGTGCCATTGAATGGTATCAGGGCAGGTCCCGGAGATTCGGAGGCGTAAAATGAAATCAAGAATACTTGTAGCCTGTGTTTGCATACCGCTTCTGCTTGTGGTTATCTATCTTCTTCCCGTTTGGGTCACTGTTCTGCTTGTGGCTCTTTTGTCAGCAATAGCTGCCTCTGAGCTTTTGAACTGTGTGGGAGCTGCAAAAAACCGCAGAATACTTGTGTATTGCATTATTGTGAGCTTTGCCGTGCCTTTCTGGTGTTGGCTGGGAAGTCCTGCCGTTCTTGGAATTTGGGTATTGTTTGCCCTGTTCCTGCTGCTATTTATTGAAGCCATATTCTCCAAGAAGTCCGTGGACTTTGGCCACATTTCCGCTGCGCTGTTTTCGTCTCTGCTTCTGCCGTATTTTCTGTCTGCTTTTGTCAGACTGCGCATTGCAGAACATGGTGAAATGCTTATCCTTCTTCCGCTTGTGATAGCTTTCATTGCCGATGCAGCAGCTTTGTTTGCTGGTATGCTGTTTGGCAAGCACAAACTGGCTCCCGAAATAAGCCCCAAAAAGACCGTTGAGGGCGCCATAGGCGGCTTGCTTGGCGGACTGTTGGGCTGCGTTGTTTATGCTTTCGTGGCTGAGCTTATCTGGGGAATCAACACAAATGTTTTGGCGTTTGCCGTATATGGTGCCGTAGGCTCCGTAATTTCCGTGATTGGCGACCTTTCTTTCTCCCTCATTAAACGTCAGTACGGTATCAAGGATTACGGCAATCTTCTTCCGGGACACGGCGGAATTCTTGACAGATTCGACAGTGTTATTTTCACGGCTCCGCTGGTTGAGATACTGCTTGTCGTACTGCCTGCGGTGATTTGATATGAACAGAAAAATCTCTCTTTTGGGTTCCACCGGTTCCATAGGCCGTCAATCCCTTGAGGTTATGGAATCCCTCGGATATGAGTGCGCTGCCATTACTGCCAATACGGGCGTTGGGCTGATTGAAACTCAGGCTCGTAAGTTAAAACCTAAACTTGCTGTCCTGTTTGACGAAAAGGCGGCATATGATTTAAAGGTAAAACTGGCTGACACTTCCGTCAAGGTTCTGTCCGGTATGGATGGTTTGATCGAAGCTTCTTCGATGGAAGAAGCAGACACCGTAATTACTGCGGTTTCGGGTATGATTGGCCTGAAACCTACCCTTGCGGCCATTGACGCAAAGAAGCGCATTGCTCTTGCCAATAAGGAAACCCTTGTCTGTGCAGGTGAACTGGTGATGGACAGGGCGCAGCAGTGTGGTGCGGAGATAATCCCTGTGGACTCCGAACATTCAGCTCTGTTTCAAAGTCTGCATTCCGGGAAGAATACAGAGGTTGAAAAGCTCATTATCACCGCTTCCGGCGGTCCTTTTTACGGTTGGAGCTATGAGGAACTTGAAAGCGTAACAGTAGACATGGCGCTGAAACACCCCAACTGGAGCATGGGGCAAAAAATCACCATCGATTCTGCCACCATGATGAACAAGGGGCTTGAGGTGATTGAGGCCATGCGGCTTTACCGTATGCCTTTGGAGAAAATCGAAATCGCCGTCCATCGTCAAAGCATTGTCCATTCACTGGTAGAGTTTGTGGACGGTTCGGTTATTGCGCAGTTGGGAACCGCTGATATGCGTCTGCCTATCCAGTATGCGCTGACTTATCCTGACAGAGTTACAGGCCCAGCAAGCAAGCTTGATCTATTTTCCTGCGGTGATCTGACTTTCCAAAAGCCCGATCCCGAATCCTTTACCTGTCTTTCAGCGGCGCTTGAAGCTGCCCGCAGGGGAGGTACTGCCTGCGCTGCCATGAACGGTGCCGACGAAGTGGCCGTCGCCGCTTTCCTGAGCGGTAAAATCGGATTCAACGATATTGGCAGACTGGTGTGGAAAGCTATGGATCATGATTGTTTTGTGGCTGAACCCTGCCTTGAAGATATCCTTGAAGCTGACAGAGAAGCAAGGAGTTTTGTTGCGGACAATATCAATTAAGGAACGTATCTGCAATGTATGTAATTTTCGCGATAATCATTTTTGGACTGCTCATAGCTGTGCATGAGTTCGGCCATTTCATAACTGCCAAGACCCTTGGCGTTCAGGTAAACGAGTTTGCTTTGGGTATGGGCCCTGTGCTGTATCGGAACACAAAGCATGAGACTGAGTTTACCCTCCGGCTTTTGCCTGTGGGCGGGTTCTGTGCCATGGAGGGGGAGGATGAAAGCTCCGACAGTCCCAGAGCTTTTTCATCTCAAAGTGCCTGGAAACGCATTATAATACTCGTTGCCGGTTCGTTTATGAACTTCCTTACCGGGTTGCTGATCGCCTGTATCATTTTCAGCCAGAACAGCTATTTCGTTACCCGAACGGTAGATGGTTTCATTGGCGAGGTTGAGTATTCCGGCGCTGCCGGTATCCGGCCGGGAGACACTATTGTCGCCATAGACGGTGAGCATATCTGGACCAACAGCGATTTTGATCTTGTTATGTCACGTTCCGAAGATGATTATTATGACGTGAAGGTTGTGCGTGATGGCAAAACCGTTTTGCTTGAAGATCTTCATATTTACAGGAAGAACTTTGACGTTGATGGTCAGCAGCAGTATCTTTATGGCCTGCAGCTGAGGGTCGAGGAAAAGTCCGCTCTTAACGTGCTGAAGCACAGCTGGTTCAACGCCATGGATTTTGTCAAAATGGTAAGGCTTGGACTGATGGATCTGATTACGGGTAATGCGGGATTCAACGAGATGTCTGGTGTTGTGGGCATTGTTGGAACCATGAACGAAGTGGGCACTCAGTCCGAAACAACGGCCATCGGTTTTCTGAACGTTGCATATCTTGGAGCGTTCATAGCGGTAAACCTGTCTGTTATGAATATGCTTCCGCTTCCTGCACTGGATGGAGGCAGGGTCTTTTTCCTGATAATTACCGAATTAGTCGAAAAAATAACCAAACGTAAGCTGGATCCAAAATATGAGGGCTATGTCCACATGGCAGGGCTTTTCCTGCTGCTGGGATTGATGCTTATTGTTACAGCAAACGATATACTGAAGCTTATAGGGTTGAAATAATGACCAGACAAATAAACGTAAGAAACACTAAAATAGGTGGCGGAGCACCTGTAGCCATCCAGTCCATGACCAACACTCCCACTGAGGATGCTGCCCGTACAGCTGCCCAGATTAAGCAACTGCAGGACGCAGGCTGCGAGATCGTGCGTATCGCCGTACCCAATATGAAGGCAGCCGATGCCGTTGCGGACATTCGCTGCATGACGGATATGCCTTTGGTGGCGGATATTCATTTTGACCATCGTCTTGCCCTGAAAGCCGTGGAAAACGGTATCGACAAAATCCGCATAAACCCCGGCAACATCGGTGATGACGGCAAGGTCAGGGAAGTGGCTCATGCCTGCGCCGAAAAGGGGATTCCTATTCGTATCGGCGTAAATGCCGGTTCCCTTGAAAAACGCCTTTTGGAAAAGTATGGCGGCCCCACAGCCGAAGCCATGGTTGAAAGTGCGTTTGACCACATTGCCATGCTTGAAAAGCAGGGGTTTTATGATATTTGCGTGTCCCTGAAAGCATCTTCCGTACCGCTGACTATGGCGGCTTACAGGCTCATGAGCGAAAGAAGCGATTACCCCCTGCACCTGGGAGTTACCGAAGCCGGTACCGAGGAAATGGGCGTGGTGAAATCCGCCATGGGAATCGGAGGGCTTTTGTGCCTTGGAATCGGCGATACTCTCCGGGTTTCTCTTTCCGAAGAACCTGTCAAGGAGATAATTGCTGCAAAACGTATCCTCACTGCAGCCGGACTGCGCAGATTCGGCCCGGAAGTCATTTCCTGCCCCACCTGCGGAAGAACAAAGATAGACTTGTTCGGCCTTGCCAGAGAGGTTCAGAGCCGTCTTGAAGGCGTTACCGAGCCTATAACCGTTGCTGTTATGGGATGCGTTGTCAACGGTCCCGGTGAAGCATCCCACGCTGACGTGGGTATTGCCGGCGGTGACGGTGTGGGTGCAGTGTTTGCCGGCGGCAAACTGCTGCGAACCGTACCTCAGGACACTTTGGCAGATGAACTAATGAAAGAAATACATAGATTGATCGGTGAAGAAAATGAATAACAACCCAGGTTTTCTGGCGCTGTTTTTTGAATACAGGCCGTCCGATGAGATTTACGCTCTGCTGGACGGCTGTGTTATACAGTCGGCAACCATTGACCCTGCCAAACGCCGTATTAGCGCCGTTATCGAGCCGAATAATTACATACCCTTGGACACGCTGAGCAAGATAAAAAGCGAACTTGCCAAGCTGTACAGCCTCAAAAAGCTCAATCTTGAACCTAAGTACAGTGAACGGCTGTTTTCCGATGCTTCTGCCGAACTGGCAGAGGCGATAATCGATGTCTGCCCGTCTGCGGTTTCGTCTTTGGCTGATGCTCAGTGGGAGCTTGATAACGATATTGTTATTATTCGCCTGAAAAATAACGGTGCCGAGTTAATTAAAAAGAATATCAAAGCTGCTGTTGAAAAGGCTCAGCAGCTTTTTGGAAAACGATACGATTTTGAGGTCATTGCCGGTCAGGAACTGACCCACGAAATGATATCCGAGGCAGCCGAACAACTGAAGCAGCAGGCCATGGCAGAG
>JAZULX010000012.1:0-9033 GCA_045603325.1 Oscillospiraceae bacterium
AGATTTGCGCAGCAAATCTATATCGTTGGGAGTTGGGCATAATCCCTATGCCCAACTCCCTTTTGCGGCATCCTTTTTAATTATTTGTATTTTTCAACACGCTCGTCCCGGATAACACCGTTCCAGTTCATGCCAAAGGCAAAGTCGTAAACATTTCCCGCCTCGTCCACATGGCAGCGCATATCTCTGGGAACGTCCTCGCACTGAGCTTCAACGGTTTCCATATCCGCAGGAAGCTGGCAGGGCATCAGCCCCTGAGGTTCAAACTTTCCGGAGATTATATCCAGCACCGCCTGAGTCTGGCAGTCGAAGGTCGCCAGAATGGCATCTGCCATGGGTTCAAACTCTGCCACCACCATGGGATTTGAGATGTTCACCACGGCGATAACGGGTTTATCTCCCATAACTTCCTTGGTTTTCAGGAAGATGTCCAGATCCGCAGCGTTGGCAGCAATGTTGGTTTTTCCGCGATATGTTCTGTTGGGGCTGTCCTCATGGGGATCACCGCCGGCAATGCTTACTTCTCTTGCGGATTCGGCTGTGTAGGGGCGATACTGCAGGGTTATGGGCAGATATCCGCCTCTCTTTGCGTCATAACCCATGGATGACGGTGAATCCATAAACACTATGGCAAAATCAGCTTCTTCCGGAGAGTTTGTGCTGTCAAAATATTTATCCAGCAGTTCGGGAGCAACCGCAGGAGTTTCCACAGGCGGTTCATCCGATATGAACGGGCCCTGCATTATGGAACGAAGCCTGTTGGGTACATAAACCTTTTTGCGGGTAAGGGGCAGCAGGTTTTCCTTGTTTTTCAGCATGACCACCGACTTCAGCTGAGCCTCGTAGCCTGCAGCCATGTATTCGGCGCAGCCAACGGTCTTTTTTGTTTCCTCGGGATCCAGATAGGGGTTTTCAAAAAGTCCGGTGCGGAGGATGTTTCTCAGCAGACGAATGGCTGAACGCTCCATTCTTGCTCTCATGGCTTCTTCGCCGTGAGCAGCCACACCCATTTCATAGGCAGCCAGAATAGGGGCGGATTCGTTGTTGCCGCCGAACTGGTCCACGCCGGCCATAATAACCTTGTAATGGCGTTCATTGAGGTTCAGGTGCGCTGTGCCCCAGTCTCTGCCGTCAAAACTGTCAACCTCTTCGTTGTCGGCTGTGATGCACCAGTCTGTACATACCACGCCGTCGTAGCCGTATTCCTCCCTAAGCAGGTCGTTGATGATATATTTGCTGTAGCTGTTACCCACGTTTTCGCCGTATTTTTTGTCCTGATCGTAGGAGATGGTATAGTACGGCATGACTGCGGAAGCGCACTTGGTCTTGCCGTCCAGTTTCATTGCACCTTCCGTAAAGGGTTTCAGCGCTTCGTCAAAGTTGTTGCCGGGATAAACGGCATACTTGCCATATGCAAAGTGCGCATCACGTCCGGCCTCACCGCTGCCGCCGCCGGGCCAATGCTTGATCATGGCGTTGACGCTTTGGGTACCCCAGCCGTTTTCGATTTCCGCATCTCCTTCGGAACTCTGGAATCCGTCGCAATAGGCTCTGGCCATGTCAACGGAGAGTTTGGTGCCTTCGCCGAAGGTGCCGCTGTAACGGCCCCATCGGGGTTCCGTTGCCAGATCTATCTGGGGCGACAGCGCCGTGGCAACGCCAAGAGCGCGGTATTCTTTTGAGGCTATGTCGCCAAACTGACGGACAAGTTCCGGATCGAAGGTGGCTGCCATTCCCAAAGAGGATGGCCACTGAGAGATGTCACCGTTGGTGCCTACCAGATATTCTCCGTTGGATTCGGCACTGTGACGAGGGTCTGAGCTGGTATTTACGGGAATGCCCAGGTCAAGTCCTTCCACGAACGCCTGCATATTGTTGTTCCATTTCGCTGCCACTTCCGGCGATTCAACAGTAGTTACCAGCACATGGCGCAGCTTATCCCGGTCGAGGAACAACTTCTGCTGGTCGGAAAGGTCGGACACCTCCGCATCACTTTCAGCCAGAGGTTTTCCGCCGTAGGTTCCGGCGAAACGCATGGCAAACATATCCCCTTCTTTGGGAATCGTAACCGCCTGATGACCGGAGTAAAGCATAAGACCGGCTATCTGTTCAATGGTCATCTGCCCTGCCAGATCCGCCAGTCTTTCCTCCACAGGAAGCCGCCAGTCCTCATAAGGGTCCAGTTTGCCGTTGCGGTTCAGGTCCTTGAAAGCATAGCCGTCTGCTTCCAGGATTTTCACCCCGGAGTCGGGGCTGTAGCCCAGGGTGGCACCGTTTTCATTTTCAATCAGTATGTATCCGTTTTTTTCTGTTTCTTTCCATTTCTTCATATTTCTTTCCCTCATTTGTGAAATTTATCGGCCTCATTTGAATTTTTGGCTCACTGCTGCCGTGGTTTCAGCATATTGTCGTAGTCCGGTTTGGGGCCGGCACCCAAAGCCGCAGAAAACGCCGTCCAGTTTTCATTCAGATATTTTTCCATTTGAATAGGATTTGGAACGTTGTGCAGTTCTTTCATCAGTTCTGCATAGTGGACAAGATATTCCATAAAGTGCACGGCGTTCTCCTGCTGATGTTCGTCCCGAAGATACGTCAGATATATCCGCCGATTGCAGAATTCATCTGCCACGGGAATCATTTTTGTTCCCGGTGCCATATCAATGGGCGCCAGTTTCCAGAGATTCACAATGCTCTCGGGAATAAAGGTTATGCCAAACCCACCGTGAACCGAAAGAAACATGGATTCCGGGTCGCTGACGTAATAACGGTTGGCAGGTCTGATGCCGGCTTCGGAGCAAAAGCCCATCATCACTTCTGATATGGAATAGTCGTGGCGCTGAGTTATAAGCGTTTCACCCTCAAGCTGCTTTACATTAATAATGTCATATTCTGCCAGCGGCGAGTCGGCTCTCACAAACAGATACATGGGTTCTTCATACAACAGCCGGGAGATCAGCACATCATCGGTGCGGTCATGGGCGGTAATCGCAAAAGCCGCTATGCCTTTGGTGAGCTGCTCAACAGTAAGCTGCGCATTGTCACGAAGTTCGGCAAGCTGGCAATCGGGATAGAAAGAGCGGTAAAGTTTCTGCGCCTCAGTGGTAAAATCGCCAAGCTCGGATGTATATGTGACGCTGGTAACCTTGGTACTGGTGAACTCAGCCATTTCCATTTCCAGCGCAGACGACATCCGGAGGATTTCCCTGCCCTGTTCGCAGAAACGCATACCCGCTTCGGTAAGTTCAAGGTTTCGTCCCTGGCGCTGGAATATCTTTGTGCCAAGCTCTTCTTCCAACCGTTTGCAGGACAGGCTGAGTGCAGACTGGGATACGTGCAGCCGCTGTGCAGCCTTTGTCATGCTGCCGCATTCAGTTATTGTAATTACATATTTGATTTGTAAAAGATCCATAACAGCTTCCTCTACATTGTTTCTTCATAATTATGGAAATTATAAGTTTTTGTAATATATTCTACAAGTATTATATATTGGACATAAATTGTTTGCAAGGGTAAAATTATGTACAGCGAAAGTGAAAAATTTCACAATATTATTTGAAAGGACTATCGCAAATGAAAAAGAAACTTCTTGCCATCCTTCTTGCTGCTGCTATGCTGCTGGCTCTGTGCTCCTGCGCAGCCAACGAGGCAGAAGCCCCCGCCGAAGAAGCTCCCGCTTCCGAAGCTCCTGCTGTCGAAGCTTCCGGCAACGTACTTAAGATCGGTGCTCTGCTGAACACCACCGGTTGGTTTGCCGCTATCGACTACAACAACCAGATCGAAATGGAAACCCTTTGCAAGTACTACAACGACCAGGGCGGTATCGACATCGGCGGTACCAAGTACACTCTGGAACTGGTAGTTGAAGACGGCGGTTCCGATGCCGAAGGCATCCGTTCCGCAGCTCAGAGACTTGTCGATGCCGGCATCGACTACGTTCTTGAAACCAATGACTTCTGGGTAGAAGGCGCAATCGACATCTTTGAACAGGCCGGCGTTATGAACATCATGGCTCAGAACAACATGAACCACGGTGTTATCAATGCCGACACCCAGTATTCCTACTCCTTCTCCAACGCATGTACTTCCCAGTACTATGCAGCTATGAAGGTTGTTAAGGAAAACTACCCCGAAGTTACCAAGGTAGTTTACGCTTGTGACGACAACGGCGTTAACGCAGAGCAGGCTGCTCTGGTCAAGTCCGGCTGTGAAGCTTTCGGCCTTGAATACGTTGATGCTCCCGTTGTTTACGACGGCGAAACCACCGACTTTGCTGCCATCGCCATGAAGATCATCGCTTCCGGCGCTGACTGCGTAACCGGCAACGGCACCCCCGACAACATTGCTTCCATCATCAAAGAGATCCGCGCTGCCGGCTCTGACATGATCTATGCTGCTCCCATCACCATGGGCCCCGGCGTCTTCATCGCCGGTTCCGGCATCAATGACCTGTCCGGTGCTTTCACCTTCGGTTCCGACATCGCTACTCCCGAACACAACACCGACGACTTCAACACCATCTACAAGATGTTCGTTGAAAACTACGGTGAAGACGCTGCTACCGGCTGGAACGGCGCAGGTCTGGATAACTTCTACACTCTGCTGAAGATCATGCAGGGCGCAGGCTCCATCGATGTTGAAGCTGTCCGCAGCTACTACGACACCATGGAATCCGTTGAAACCCTCTTTGGTACCGGCGTTAAGGGCGGTATGGAAACCTTTGGCAACGAGCATGTTATCACTCACCCCAACCATGCTATGAAGACCGAAGGCGGTCAGATCAGCTACATGGGCACCTACGAGTGCATCTGCCCCTGATCACGCAATATCATAGCTCTGTGATCTGATAATCATACTTCAAGGCGCAGGGATTCCTGCGCCTTGATTTATTCCCTCTGAAAGGAGAGGTATACTAAAACTATGCTTGGCGTTCTTCTTCCCAACATTACGGTCAATGCATTGGTTCTGGCCTCAATGTACATTCTGGCATCCCTTGGATTTGCGTTCATTTTCAATATGCTGGGCTCTGTCAACCTGGCTCACGGTGCCTTCTATATGGCTGCTGCCTACATTACATATTACCTCTGCGCAAAAGCCGGGCTCAACAACTGGGTTGCCATGCTGGCTTCCACAGTGGTTCTTGCCGGTGTGGGCGTTGTTATGGAACGGTTTGTGTTCCGTCCGTTTATGACTGAATTCAACCGTGTCGTTATGGTTTCCGTTGCCATTATGACCATGTTCCAGCAGATAGCCGTTTTCGTGTCCGGTTCCCAGACCATTGCCATCCCTCCCTATGGCAGCGGCAGCCTTGACCTGGGCTTCGTAATGATCACCAACGAAAAGATCGTTACCTTTGCCGTTGGCATTATTCTTCTGATAGTTGTCCTCATCATCGTCTACAAAACCAAGCTCGGCATGCAGATGGAAGCCATTTCTCAGGACCGTCTCGGTGCTGCACTTCAGGGCATCCAGGTCAACAAGGTTTCCATGCTGATTTGCGCTCTGGGCTTTGCTCTTGCAGCCGTTGCAGGCTCCATGATGGGTGCTTATCAGCAGGTTTCTGCCAATATGGGCGACAATATCAACGTACGTATCCTTATGCTGGTCATGCTTGCCGGTGCAGGTTCCATGAACGGCATACTCATTACCGGCGTTCTTATGGCAATTCTGGACTCCGTATGCCCCATTATCTGGGACAGCTACACTGCTTCCTCCATTGCCTGCTCCGCCATTGTTGTTCTGCTGCTGTTCAAGCCCAAGGGCTTCTTCGGCCACGACGCGTAAGGAGGTGCCGTTATGAAAAATCTCAATGTTAAAAAAGCACTGCCTTACGGCATCCTTCTTCTGATTGCTCTGGTGGCTCCGATTTTTCTGAACACCAGTTATTGGATTGGCGTTCTCATTATGGTTCTTTATAAGGTTGTGGGTTCCGTATCCCTCAGAACCATTTCCCTTTCCGGCACACTGACCTTTGCTCACGGCGCATTCATCGCTGTGGGTGCTTACTGCGGCGGCATTCTGGCACGAAGCCTCGGGCTGCCTCCTGTTGTGACCATTCTGGCAGGCGGTCTGTTTGCCATGGTGATTTCCGTTATTACCGGTTTGCCTTTTGTTCGTCTCAAAGGCATGTATTACTCCATGGCTTCCATGTTCCTCGGCGTTACCATCAACTACATCATCAAAGCTCTGAAAGTTACCGGTGGATACCACGGTCTGACCCGTATTCCCAAGCTGCTTCAGAACGACATTGCCTGCTATTATGTATTTCTGGCTCTTACCGTATTGCTCATTGTGATACTGTATCGGTTTGAGTTCTCCAGAATCGGCACCACCCTGAGAGCTCTGGCTCAGAGCCAGGATGTGGCTTCGTCCATCGGCATCAACGCCACCTTCTATCGTCTGCTGGCGGTAGGCATGGGCAGCTTCTGCGCCGGTACCATCGGTGCGGCATACGGCCTGTATTCCACCGTCCTCAGCCCCACCAACTATGACATGAACTTCTCGCTGTGGCTTCTTATGTATATGCTCATCGGCGGTCAGGATTACTTTATCGGCCCCATAGTCGGCGCCATAATCTTCGTTCTGATCCCCGAACTAGGCAGAGATCTGAGTGCTTACGCTCCGTTCCTGACCGGCGCATGTACTCTGGCAGTCGCTTACCTGCTGCCCGGCGGTATCGCAGGCATCCCCGATCTTATCCGCAAAAAGAAGCTCCAGAAAGAGATCGAATCCACCAGGGAAGGAGGAAATGAGAATGCCTCTGCTTGAAACAAAAGGTCTGACTAAAAACTTCGGCGGACTTTGCGTTATGAACGATCTGGATTTCTCCATCGAAGAAGGCGAAATCAAAGGTCTTCTGGGCCCCAACGGTGCCGGCAAATCCACCTTTTTCAACCTTATTACCGGCGTGTATATGCCCACTTCCGGCAGCATCACCTATAACGGCAAAAACATCACCAGAGCAAAACCCCATAAGGTTGCTCAGCTGGGTATCGGCCGCACTTTTCAGCTGAACCCGCTGTTTGGTGAGTTTACCGTTTTTGAAAACGTGACCGCCGCTTTCCATCTGCATCCTCATACAACCGTTCCCCAGGTATTTTTCAACACAAAAACCTATCGCAACAACGAAAAGTATATCGCCGGAGCAGCAGATGAGATCCTTGAGTTCCTAGGTCTTTCCCACGTTCGCAACGAACTCGCAAAGAACCTGCCTCACGGTTATCAGAAGATCCTCGGCGTTGCCCGTGCACTGGCAACCCAGCCCAAACTCATTATGCTGGATGAACCTCTAGGCGGCATGAACCCGGAAGAAATCGCTTTTTCCATCGACGCTATCTCCAAAATGCGCGACAGAGGCATAACTGTTCTGGTCGTTGAGCACAATATGCAGATACTCGATATTCTGGACAGCGTTACGGTCATTTCCTTTGGCGAAAAGATCTTTGAAGGCACTCCCGAAGGAATGCGTCAGGATCCCACCGTTATCGAAACTTATTTCGGAGGTACGGTATGAGCAATATTCTTGAAATTCAGGGTCTGAAGGTCATGTACGGCAAATCCGTTGCCATACACGATGTCAACATATCCGTACCCGAAGGCGGTATCGTAACCCTTATCGGTTCCAACGGTGCCGGCAAATCCACAACCCTTAATGCAACCCTGGGCGTTGTTCCCATTACCGAGGGCAAAATAATGTTCCGGGGTGAGGATATCACCAACGTATCCACTGCCGAGCGTGTCCGCAGAGGACTGGTGCTGGCTCCCGAAGGACGTCACCTGTTCCCCTATCTGAGCGTGCAGAAGAACCTTCTGCTTGGCGCAACTCAGCGTAAGGATAAGGCTGCCATACAGCAGGACATGGAGTTCTGTTTTGAGCTGTTCCCGATACTGAAAGACCGTCTGAAACAGAAAGCCGGCACCATGTCCGGCGGTCAGCAGCAGATGCTGGCTATCGCAAGAGGCATCATGGCTGATCCCAAGCTGCTTTGTCTCGACGAACCGTCTCTTGGTCTTGCTCCTGCCGTTATTGAAGACATCGGTGTCAAGATAAAAGAGATCAACAAGGCGAAAGGCACTTCTGTCCTTCTTGTTGAGCAAAACGTTCATCTGGCTTTCGGCGCCGCAGACTACTGCTACACTCTTCAGGTCGGCGAAATGGTGGCCGAAGGCACTGTGGAAGATATCCGCAACAACGACGTGGTAAAGAAAGCATACTTTGGCGGATAATCCTGCATTAGCAACATATTTCGGCACCCGGCGGAAGCTTCCGTCGGGTGCCGTGTTGTTTTTGGAAAAACAGCAGGAGTGGTATTGAATCTTTTTAACAAGTTGTCCAGCATTGTTGAAATGTTCATACTTTGGGAGTATAATGTAAATTGGGATTAGTATAGGTATAGAAAATCCCGATTGGAGGATTGTAATGAGCGAACTGAGTATTAGCACAATCCGACAGGATAAGGATTTGAAACCATATTTCTATCATGACAAGTGTGATAAATATGACTATTTGATTGCTGTTGGTTGCGGAGCGATTGCCGGAATGGTAGACATCTTTTTGGTTGGTTCTCCTGCTGATAGTAAATTACAAGGGTGGACAGCTGCACAGGTGGACAAGACAGTAATGGCTTTTGCAAAAACTTGTGGATGGTCACCCAGAGAAGGCAAAGAAAAAAGTGTTGCCAGTGCGATTGGTTTCTTAGAGAAGAAATTCCCTGTGAATTATGACCAACGCCATTCTGGTGATGTCGGTGGACTGTTTACGATGTCTGCAAAGAACCATCATATGAAATCTTTGGCTCATTCGCCGGATATTATTGGATTGTTCTTTTCCATTCTGAATCAGTTTACTTCAACATCATCTTTCCTACATAATGGACAGTTGATTACAATTCAGACGGAGACTTACGAATTACAGGGACATGACTTTGTATCAAAACTCTTTTGTGGAGTGGCGAACTGGTTTGGTCATATTATGTCTGATGTTGCCGGCAGCTCTGGTGCATCTGGTAGAGGAAGCGGCGTTGTTATTCCATTCTA
>JAZULX010000013.1:0-1902 GCA_045603325.1 Oscillospiraceae bacterium
GCCGACGGCGATGAGGTTTTTGAAATAACAATAAAAGAAAAACAGTAAAAAATCTTCGGAAAGGATGCACTCTGCGGAGTGCTGCTGCAGCTATATGAAAACCATGCATGACGATATTCTTGAAGTTCTTTTGACCGAAGAAGAGATTGCCAAACGTATAGACGAAGTCGCTGCCGAAATCCGTCGTGATTTCGCCGACAAGCACCCTCTCTTTATCGGTGTCCTCCGTGGTTCGTTCATTTTTATGGCCGACCTTGTCAGAAAAGTCGATATCCCCAGCACTCTGGACTTCATGGCCACTTCTTCCTACGGCAAAAGCACCACCTCTTCCGGCACCATAACCGTTACCAAAGACATCAGTGCCGATATCGAAGGCCGCCATGTCATAATTGTTGAGGATATTCTCGACACCGGAAACACCATGGCTTTCCTTATCGACCTTTTGAAAGCAAAAAAACCGGCTTCCATCCATACCTGCACCCTGCTGGACAAACCCGAGCGCCGCAAGGTGGACATCACCGCCGACTATTACGGCTTTGAAGTTCCCGACGCTTTCGTGGTGGGTTACGGTCTGGACTTTGCCGACGATTACCGCACCCTCCCCTATATAGGCATCCTTAAACCCGAGGTTTATGAAAAATGAGTAAAAAGCGAAAATCCCTTGGCCCCCAGAATCTGTTCTTCTTCATACTGGTCTTTGGCATTCTGATGGCTTCCATCGTCATAATGCTTGGCGACAACAATACCAGCGACCTGGTATTCTCCGATATCCGTGACCAGTTTGAAGCCGAAAACGTTAAGCAGTTCGTTTTGGAGGACAATGTCCTCTATCTGGAACTGTACGAGCCCATAAACGGCTCCACCTACGCCACCTACGAGGTGTACAGCCTTGAGCTGTTCTACTCCGAGTTCGGAGAACTTGTGGACCGGCAGTACGCAGCCGGCATTATCGAAAAGTACGACTATCCCCCGCTTTACGAAAGCCCCTGGTGGGTCATGTTTATACCTTACCTGCTGATCGCCCTGCTGTTCCTTGGCGTTTGGTATTACATGATGAACAAAAGTCAGGGCGGTGCTGCCAGCACAATGAAGTTCGGCAAAGCCCGCACCAAAGTCGGTATCGACGAAAAGCAGAAAGTCACCTTCGACGACGTTGCCGGTGCCGATGAGGAAAAAGCCGAGCTCCAGGAAATCGTTGAGTTTCTCAAGAATCCCGCTCAGTTCACCGATATCGGTGCCAAGGTTCCCAAGGGCGTTCTTCTCGTAGGCCCTCCGGGTACCGGTAAGACCCTGCTTGCCAAAGCTGTTGCCGGTGAAGCCGGTGTCCAGTTCCTGTCCATCTCCGGCTCAGACTTTGTTGAGCTGTATGTAGGTGTAGGTGCGTCCCGTGTTCGTGACCTGTTTGAACAGGCAAAGAAAGCCGCTCCCGCCATCATCTTTATCGACGAAATCGACGCCGTTGGCCGTAAAAGAGGCGCAGGTCTCGGCGGCGGTCACGACGAAAGAGAACAGACCCTCAACCAGCTGCTGGTTGAAATGGACGGTTTTGTGGGCAACGAAGGCGTTATCGTCCTTGCCGCCACCAACCGTGCCGACATTCTTGACAACGCTCTGCTGCGTCCCGGTCGTTTCGACCGCACCGTTTACGTCGGCACTCCCGACAGCAAAGGCCGTGAGGATATTCTTAAGGTCCATGCCAAGGGCAAACCCCTGGCAGAAGACGTTGACCTGTCCGTTATTGCCAAAACCACTGCCGGATTTACCGGCGCAGATCTGCAGAACCTTCTTAACGAAGCTGCTCTGCTGGCTGCCAGAAACAAAAAGCGTTTTATCACAATGAAAAATATCGAGGACGCCATGATCAAGGTCATTGCCGGCCCCGTAAAGAAGAGCCGTGTTGTG
>JAZULX010000014.1:0-5141 GCA_045603325.1 Oscillospiraceae bacterium
TCACCAATGCCCCGGGGACGGATCTTTTCCAGGCTGCTGACCTGGCGAAGAAGCAGTTCCATAATAGCCTCCTTAGCCGATGGGGATCACAATGTCGCCCTCTTCGGGGATCGCTGCCTCACCGGCACCGATGGTGGGCGCAGGCTCGGGTGTTTCGCCGGTGGCGGCAGGGGTGTCGTTTTTGCCGGATTTCGTTACTCAGGACGCTGTTGAAAGGGGAACAGTTGTCAGAGTAGATATCCCGGGGTTCGAACCGGAACTGTGGAAACAGGTCGTGTACCACAGTGATAAATGGGTTTCTCACCAAATGAAAACTGTTATAGAGCACCTGACAAATATTTCTGTCGGATAAGAAAAAGTCATCCCAAAATCAATGGGATGACTTTTTTAGTTTACATGGAACCTGCGTTTCAGTTCCTGCCTTGCGCGACGGTCACCGATAATCATTGTGCCGAGAAAAATTGCTGCCGAAACAGACATAGGCATAAACGCCATAACCGCATTGTGTTCAAGCTCCATAATATAAAGCATAGCCGGGCACAGGCTGAAAATAATCATCATCAGCTGCCACATGATGTAGCTCTGCCAGTTACGGTGGTTGCATATCATGCATCCGATAATTATTGCGTCCACCAGCAGGATGCCTGAGGGCATAACATAATCCACAGACCAACCACGATATCCGGTAACAAAATCAATTGCTATGGCAGACAGTATGGCAATAAGAGAAAGAAGTATTACCTTTGCCCTGTATCCTGCTTTGCCGAGAATAGCATATCTCAAAACAACATAGCCGTACAGCAGCCCAAGACCGGTAATTGCGCTCCACCATATCTGAGAATCGGTCAGGATGTTTATTCCCAACAGAACAGCCTCCAGAACAATGGCGCAAAACAGATATATCCGTGAGAAAAGCAGCATTTTTTTCATAATGATTCTCACGTTTGGATACATGTTTTCCAGTTCGTCTGTTGGTTCAAGAACCGATTTGCAAAGAGGACAGGTTTCAGTTTCGTCCAGTATTTCAATTTTGCAGTTGTAGCATTTACCCATAGTGTACTCCGTTGGTTTCTATTTCGACATTCAGCCCATCTTCCGCAAGCTTCCGGAAAAATCCACGCTGTACGGATGGGTCAACCAGGTCATAGCTGAAGCTGAAAACAAGCGTTTCTCCGTAAGAGCAGATAGTGCCTTTTATATGCTGACCTTTTGAAATTGCAAGAAAGGCGTGGAAAATCTCAATGTACGGCTTATAAAGCTCGGGCACGTCAACGCTGCCTACGTTGGTGATGGTAGCGGTATTTGCCAGCGCAGAGCGAGTATATACATGACGCATGCCCAGGTTTTTCAACGGGAGCGGGAAGAATTTCAGATAAGGATTCTTCTGACTGGAAACATTGTAAGAGAAAATGCGTTCCAGATGCTCGCTGTTGAGCTGGCTCCTGAGACTTTCCTGAACTATGCTAAGCACTTCCGAAAAAGTATAGCTTTCTTTTGTGGGGTGGAACTCGGCAGACACCATAACAAAAAAGTTCTTGGTGGTTATTGAATTGAAGAAAGGCCTGAGATTTACAGGAACAGCAACGCTGATGGGATACTTTGATGTTGTGCAGTGGAGATACTCCGTATAGACGCTCCAGATATATGTGGAGACAAGATACTCATTTATGCTTGCTCCGTAATTCCGGCACACAGCTTTCAAAGCAGGTATGTTCAGATAACCATGCATAACACCAAACTCACCGCTGCGCAGACGTTCGCCCTTGATGAGATAGGCTTTGTGTTTGCGGTAACGGTTTTTTGAGGTGCGTCTGTAGTTTTTCATAAAACTGTCTTCACGGTTCAGAGTTGTTCCATGACTGAGAAAATCTCCGGTTTTGGAAGCAAGCTCAGGATGAACCAGCCTTAAATACTGGAAAGTCAGCTCTTTAAGGAAGCTCATACCGCCCATACCGTCGGTCAGTACGTGGAAAACCTCAAGATTGATTCGGTATTTGTAATACGACACCCGGAAAAGATAGCTGTTGTTATGGTTAGGACGGATATATCTGCATGGGAAAGATTTTTCTTCAACTACTCTTGGAGCGGGTTTGCCGTTTTCCTCGAAGTAGTGCCAGAACACACCGCGTCTCAAACGAAGATCAAAGGCTTCATATTTGGGCAGCACAAGATCCAGCGCCTGCTGAAGCATGGCACCGTCAATGAGTTCGGTCAGGGTAACGCTGATTCGGTAGGTGTTGCTCATTCGTTCACCGGCAATAACAGGGAACAGGTGAGCCGTGTTGTCCAGCTTGTCCCAGCGAATATCCCGTTTTATTTTTTTGTGCTTGTCCTTACCGTTGGGTTCAACAGCAGAGACATCGGACTGATGATCTTTTTTTCTCATGGGTCATCCTTGCAAAGTTTTGTTAATTTTTAGTATTTTACCATAGTTTTATACCTGTGAGAAGCCTAAAAATGCGCCTGAAAAGAGTATTTTCAGGCGCATAAACAATCAATTCCACAGACCTTTTAGAGCTATCGGACCGTCGGCAGTATAGTTCTGGACAGCAGGAGCAAAAAGTGGATTTGTGAATGGCAGGTCGTTAGGGTCCATATCGGATGGGTTCTTCAAAGGTTGAACGTTTTTTAAAAAATATTTATAACACAACTTTTTATATTCGCGGTCTGGAGGAGAAGCTTCAAGTTTGCTGAGGTTGTATTTAAATTCTGAAGAACTGTAAAGCTCAATAGGTTCTTTGTTGGTGGTATAAAGAAGTTTCAGACCCTCGGGTGTGATGCACGGTGAGATATATGGAATACGTTTGCTTGCTGCTGCGCAGTAAAGAGCACACAGGTTAACGGCGTGAAGTGCGGCTGTATAGTATTCTTTGCTTTCCTTGATGCGAGTATACTTTTCATATGCGGCAAAGAGGTTGTCTCGTTTCAGTTCATCGGAAGCGCACAATACCAGGTCGGCAATAATAGGGTCGATGTCCGTTTGGCGAAGAAGACGATATGTTTCGGTTCTTAAGTCAGAACCGGACCAGCCAAGTCCGGAAACCGTGTCTTCAAGCCTTTTTCTGGATGAGATGGTGTGAATCCACGCCACATAGCTGTGCTGGGGAAAAGTGAGATAGGACTTGGTCATGTTTTTGGCACCGCCATAGTAGCTGTCTGACACAGTATCATACAGCAGCGAAATGTACATAAACGCATCTTCGTCGGACAGTTCACTTATATCTCTGTGGATCAGCGTTTTGACATCATCGGCGTTTGCGGACAGTGGATGGTTTGTGATTTCGGAAGCGATCAGGCAGATTTCTGTACTCATGTCGCGAGCAGAAAGGCCGTTTTGAATGCCGGAAGACAAGATTCCCAGCAAATTTTCAATAACATCTTTTGCGCAGCAATAATGCTCAGTGAATGAAAGAAGCATGTTTCTGTTGTCCAAAACAATATCCATATGTTCTTGTTCCAGCTTGACCATTATTATATCCTCCATCAGGAATCGACAAATTTGACCTGAAAGTTTCAAAAATTGACCATATATGTTAATTATAATTGACAAAACATAATTGTCAATTATAATAGGTATTGGTAATAATTATAACAGATATTATAATATTGCTGACAAGATTTGTCTACCAATGAGAAGGAGGACCATATTTAGTATGGCACGAAAAGCTGCTGCCCTTGATGAAAGGGGCTATCGCAAATTTGGCATTCGCGACAGTATTGCCTATGCTGCCGGTGACTTCGGCTGCAACATGAGTTTTGCTCTGAAGAGCACCATGGCAATCTTCTGGACCCAGTTCATGGGTCTCGAACTCTGGTATTCTCTCCTGCTGGTTATCGTGCAGGTTTGGGACGCCATCAACGACCCCCTGATCGGCTCCATCGTCGACGCCGACAAGCATCAGTATAAGCGCAATAAGTCCCTGCAGTACATATGGGTCGGTTCCATCGGCCTTATTGTAGGCGGTGCGCTTTGCTTCGTACCCGCTCCCAATGCTCCGCTGTGGGCAAAGCTTATCATCTTTGTTGCCGGCTATGTCATTTGGGACGCATTCTACACTGTTGCCAACGTTCCCTACGGCTCTCTGCTGAGCCTCATTTCCGCAGACACTGCTGACCGTGCTTCTCTGTCTGCATGGCGTTCCGTTGGCTCCCTTGTTGGCAATATGGTCCCCATGGTCATTCTGCCTTTCATTATCTATGACTCCAACAACAACCTTATCGGCGAACGCGTATTCATTGCCGCTCTGCTGATGGGCTTCCTGGGATTCCTCTGCTTCCAGTTCATGATCAAGAACACCGTCATTCGTGAAAACATTGACGTTAAGGTCGACGATTCCCAGAAGTTCAATGTCCTCAAAGCCATGGCAAACTTTGTCAAGAACCGTCCTGCAGTCGGTGCAACTCTGGCTGCTGTCGGTATGTTTATCGGTATGCAGGGCGCTGCCACTGCCGTTACCGTTATGTTCCAGTCCTACTTCAAGAACGCTCAGATATCCGGCGTGGTATCCATGTTCTCCATGATCCCCATTATCTGCTTCACTCCTCTTGCACGTAAGATGGTTGTTAAGTTTGGTAAGAAGGAGCTTGCCACCTTTGGCGGTATTGTCAGCCTGGTTGCCTGCGCATCCATGATCGTTCTTCCCATTTCTCCCGATGGAAAGGGTCTTATGATCTACATTATCTGCCAGCTGTTCAACAGCCTCGGCATGGGTATTTATTCCACCGTTTCCTGGGCTATGATGGGCGATGCCATCGACTACAACGAATGGAAAACCGGTAACCGTGAAGAAGGCACCGTTTATGCTCTGCACTCCTTCTTCCGTAAACTGGCTCAGGGCCTTGGCCCCGCAGTTGCTCTGGTCATCATGACCGCCCTTGGCTACATTGGTGTCAACGGTGCTGACCAGACCATGGAAGTTGCCCGCAACATGCGTTACCTGGTAGCTGTTCTCTATACTGTCAGCGCTGCTCTGCAGCTCATCGGTCTCGGCCTGGTTTACAACCTCGACAAGAAAACTCTTGCCAAGATGAACGCTGAACTGGCTGAAAGACACGCTCAGTAATCAATAAAACAAAATCCCCGGAACGTCAGTTTCGGGGATTTTGTCAGGGTCTCAAAATTATCTGGAAGAACATTTTGT
>JAZULX010000015.1:0-2577 GCA_045603325.1 Oscillospiraceae bacterium
GGCAAAAACGCAATGCGTTTTTGCCAGCCCTGAATTTCAGCCTTCAAGCTGCTGCATTATTTCCGTCCAGCGTTCCATCAACTGTTCCGCTTCCGTCTGCAGCTCCTGCTGCTTTGCATAAAGCTCGGTTAGCTTAACATAGTCGCTGGCGGCTTCTTCTATCTGAGCATCAAGCTCTGCCAAAGCCTGCTCGTTCTTTTCGATCTCACGCTCGGTTTTGGCAAGGTCTTTTTCCAACTGACGGGTGTTGGTCTTGACCGGTTTATGCTCTTCTTTCTTCTTTTTTTCCTTAGGTTCAGATGCGGCTGCGGCAGCTGCAATCTGAGCCATGCGTTCCTTGTATTCCTTATACTTTTCGTAACCGCCGATATAGTCGGTTATCTGCTTGTTTTCCAGTTCCCACATACGGTTGGCAAAACGCTTTACAAAATAACGATCGTGGGAGATAAGCAGCAGCGCACCTTCGAAGTCTTCAAGGGCTTCCTCTATCCATTCGCGGGATGCGATATCAAGATGGTTTGTAGGTTCGTCGAGGATAAGGAAGTTTATCTTCTGGTTCATCAGCATACAAAGCCGCAGTCGGCTCTGTTCACCGCCGGACAGCTGTGACACCAGTTTGAACACGTCTTCCCCCTGAAACTTGAAGGAACCAAGTCTGTCTCGGGCGGCCTGGGTCGTCAGGTCGCACTCGTATACCATAGTATCTACCAGATTACGGTGCGGGTTTTCAAACTTGACTATCTGCGGAAGATAGCCTATACGCACCTGAGGTCCAAACTTGACAACACCGCTGTCGGGCACTTCCTCTTCCATGATTATCTTTGCAAGGGTGGATTTACCCGTGCCGTTATCGCCTACAAGGGCAATTCGGTCATCGCCCTCCACCAGAAGATTCAGGCCGGAAAACAGCAGTCTGTCTTCAAAACTCTTGGCAAGTTCCTTGATGACCATGACCTCATCGCCGGTGAAATCACGCTCGCCAAAGCGGGCTTTCATTTTCTTTTCCTTGTCGGGACGTTCGGTTTTTCTTGTGCGTTCAATACGTTTGTCAATGGCAAAGGCTTTTTTCATCAGCATCTCGTTGCCGGTCCCCCACTGTTTCAGTCGGGTTGAAGCTTCGGTGAGACGCTTGATCTCTGCCTGCTCCTTTTCGTACTGGCGCTGCTGGTCCTCAAGACGCTGGCGTTTTTGCACCACATAGGAACTGTAGTTGCCGTTATATATATCTGCCTTGCCGTTGACTATTTCGATGATTCGGTTAACAACCCGATCAAGGAAGTAGCGGTCATGGGATATGGTCAGGACTGTGCCCTTGAACTTGTCGAGGTAATCCTCCAGCCATTCAACAGCGTGGATATCCAGATGGTTTGTAGGTTCGTCAAGAAGCAAAATATCTGTCTTTTCAAGAATGAGTCTTGCCAGGTTTACCCGGGTTTTTTCGCCGCCGGACAGCAGTTCAAAGGGCTGCTGCCGCATGGCAGGCGGAATTCCAAGACCGTTGCAGACTTTACCCAGCTCCATATCGGTCTCATAACCGCCCCATAGCTCGTATTTTACGCAAAGGTCGCTGTATCTGTCCAGGGTGTCGCGGTCGGTGTACAGTTCCATGACCTTTTCCAGCGACTCCATTTCTTTTTTGATGTAGTCCAGCCGTTCAAAGGCGGTCTTGAGCACCATTTCCACTGTGTATCCGGCAGGATAGCGGGGTATCTGTGATATAAGGCCCAGTTTCTTGCCGCCGGCAATAACTATATCGCCTTCGTCCTCTGTAAGCTCACCTGTGAGCAGACGAAACAGGGTGGTCTTCCCTGCTCCGTTCTTGCCGAGAATGCCCACCCGTTCGCCCGAGTTGACCTCGAAGGTCAGCCCGTCAAGGATATTCTTGTTTACTTCATAGGCTTTGACAAGCCTGTGTACTGAAACGTCGATCATTTTATATTACGAGGGATTGAGAGAATAGTTAGGTGCTTCCTTGGTGATGTAAATATCGTGAGGATGGCTTTCTTTCAGACCGGCACTGGTGATACGGACGAATCTGCCTCTTGCCTGCAGGTCGGGAATGTTGGGAGTACCGCAGTAGCCCATACCGGAACGCAGACCACCCATGAGCTGGTAAATAGTGTCGGACAGGGAACCCTTGAAAGGTACACGGCCTTCAACGCCTTCGGGAACCAGCTTGCCGTTGCCCTCCTGGAAGTATCTGTCGCGGCTGCCCTTGTTCATTGCGGCAAGGCTGCCCATGCCACGGTAAACCTTGAAGGAACGGCCCTGATAGATTGCGGTGTCGGCGGGAGATTCTTCACAACCGGCAAGCAGAGAACCGAGCATAACGGTATTGGCACCGGCAGCGATTGCCTTTACGATATCGCCGGAGTACTTGATACCGCCGTCGGCAATGATGGGTACATTATACTTCTTGGCTGCGCAGGCAGCGTCGTAAACAGCGGTGATCTGGGGCACGCCGATACCGGAAACAACGCGGGTTGTGCAGATGGAGCCGGGGCCGATTCCGACCTTAACGCAGTTGGCGCCGGCTTCGATAAGGGCAGCAGTGCCTTCGCCGGTGGCTACGTTGCC
>JAZULX010000016.1:0-5473 GCA_045603325.1 Oscillospiraceae bacterium
TAAGGCTGCATGCAGCCATATATTTCAGTTTCTTCAGCCACATGGGAATGGGCGTGCCGTTTTTGAGCTGTATGAAAAGATATATGCACATAAATGCTGCAGCAAAAAGAGACAGAATATTGCTGTAATCGGTAAAATACAAAAAAATTCCCAGCCCTATCTCCCGGGCGCTCATAACTGTGCCGATTATCTCAAGAATAAGCAAAATAGAGTTCAGCACCAGCGCTGCCAGCGCCTTTTTCTTCCCGCTCAAGTATATCGCTTCCTTTCATGTTACTAAAGTATAGCACAGCAGTCCGGAAAATGCATCCATTTTGTTTCTCGGATTATTGACTATCCCAATATTTAGCACTATAATTAATGCATCTCAATTACTATACATGAGGAAAAGGAAAAGAAAAGAAACAGGAGGTCAACAACATGAAATTATCTGAACTCAGTATGTTTGGCGGCGGAATGCCCGGTGGCCCCGGCGGACCCGGCGGACCCGGCGGACCCGGTGGTCCCGGTGGACCCGGTGGTCCCGGTGGAATGCCCGGTGGACCCGGTGGTCCCGGCGGCGGTGAAATGATGAAGCCCGAAGGCATCCCCAACATCTGCGGATATCCCGAAGCTCCCGAAGCAAAGCTGCCCAACGGCCCCGACGATGCCATTCTGGAAGCCTACGCCGAACAGCAGCGTCAGCGTGCCGAAGCCAAGGCCGCAGGTGGTCCCGGCGGCGGTATGCCCGGTGGCCCCATGGGTGGTGCTCCCATGGAAATGCCTCCCCTGCCCACTGAAATGCCCGAAGCATATATGGCTGTTCTCACTTCCACTGTCTACGGTGACGGCGATGGTCTGAAGCTCATTGACGAAAAAGTCTACGGCGGCGAAATTTCCGGCCGCAGTGTCAAGGATTCCTACATTCAGTCCACAGCAGAAAACGAATGCGTTGTATTCGAAGGCGGCGGCAAAGAGATCAATGTGGAAGGCTGCATGCTGGACAAGGTTGACGGTGCTTACAAAAAGCCCGAAGGCCTGACCGGCCCCGGCATGAGCAACGGCGTCAACTCCGTTGTCCTCGCCAGCGGCGAAGGTTCCAAAATCAATCTGAAAAACACCTGCATGTTTGCAAACTGCGTTGCCGGCGACAAAAAGCTGGATTCTGCCCACGGTGTATTTACCGTATTCAAGGGCGATGCCAGCCTTGACGGCTGCATAGTCCGCTCCGACGCCAGCTTCGGTCACGGCGTTTACAACACCAGCTTCGGCACCATCCATGTCAAGGATACATACCTGACCACTTCCGGCAACAACGGCTCCGTCGTGGCTACCGACAATCCCGGTGCCGATATCGACGGCAGCGAAGCCATTGCCGTCAGCTACGGCCCCGCTTCCGCAGGCATCTACTGCGACGGCGGCAGCAACGTCATTTTCAGCAAGAGCTATTTTGAAGCCGTTAACGATGAAGGCGCCATCATCTGCAACGATGGTCACATCAAGCTGGACGACTGCGTTGTCAAGGGCAAAAACGCTCTGCGCATCCGTTTCCGTGTGGGCAACAAGGCTCTGTTTGAAGCCAAAGACACCACTCTGGTTGCTACGAGCGGCAGCGCCATCGTTGTAGACGGCGGTTACTGCGACATCGTTCTTGATCACTGCAACCTTATCGCTCCCGCAGGTCAGGCTCTGGCTGTCTGCATCAACGGCGAGGAACGTCCCGGTGAAGTTGGCGAATGCACTCTGACCATAAAAAACTCCGTTATCTTCGGTGACATGGGTCTGCAGCGCGGCTGCAAATTCAAGGTCATTCTCGACAACACCATTGCTGTCGGTAAGTTTGACGGTCTTGATCTGGAGCTTATCAACGGTGCAAAGATAACCTACACCAGCGATGCCGGCATAGGCACCCTCACCGGTGATGCCGTACCCGAAGGTCTCCGCGGTCCCGGCCGTGTCCCCGATTCTCCCGGCGGTTGGTGTACCGTCAGCTTCTCGGCCGAAGGCAGCGTCCTGTCTGAGGACACTCCCGTTATCGGCGGCGCTCACTTCATGCCCAGAAACCACTAAACGCAAATTACAAAATGAGCAGATGCTTTTGGGGCATCTGCTCATTTTGTAGCTATCACAGCAGCATAACCAGAGCTAAAATCGCAAGTACAATAACACCAATTGCTATCACAAAGGTCAGCCAATCGTTTTTACTTTTTTGACGAACCCTTGCTTTGCCGAATCTGTTAGCGTCCATGGTCTGCTGAACCTGCTGCATCCGCAGTTTGTCAACTGCGTCGTAATTTATGTGAGGTTGATTGGGGGATTGCTGATAATTTCCGTTCATGTTTGTGTTCATTGCAATACCTCCTCAAAATATTCGCTGACAACAGCGTCCGGATCCGAATCGATTTTACCCAGCTTTTCTTTTTTCAAGGTGTTGAGCTCAAGGGCATAATAGCCTTTGCTCCGCACACAAGTGAAAAGCACTTCATTCTCAACCGTTATGCCGCCGGTTATGCCATTAATTAGATTTTTAACACGTCCCCCTTCAATTATAACGCACATGACACTGTGTCCATATCCGCTGGGACCGAAAAATATCAGGTTTTCTCCATATTCTCCAACCACAACAGAAGTGCCACCACTTTTAGAATAAATTCTGTGATAACCGCTGCCGTCTGCGTTGAGGGAAAACAGCCGATCATCCAGAGAAACATATAAATGTTCTGCGCCAACATAGCAGCTGAAGCCGATACTTTGGGGCGAACTCTCTGCATAGATAAGTTCGGACAAACCGTCCTTAGAGCGGTAAATCTCAGCACGTTTCTCTTCGGCATTGTAGACGGTCCAATATTGCCAGCCTTCCGTGGAACCGGCCGTTGAAGGGGCGGTGAGTTGCTCGTCAATCTTATCATATATGAACAGAGACGAGAATACAAGCGCCAGAAAACCCAGAACAAATGTCAATACAACAAGAGGTGCCGGTCGTGCTTTGTCTCTTTTTGTGATGAATCGCTCATACTCTGCAGTGCGCTGGGCATCATCCACGCCGTCCAGTTTACCAAACCGCAGACGTATTTCAGCCCTGGGAATTTCCAGCCGTTCAATAGAGCGGGCAATTTGTTCAGAAAGGTCATAGACAGATAAGTCGTCATGATATGAAACAGATTTGATTATTCCCGCCATTGTTTCTGCTGACGATTTTTGTTCATCCAGGCGGAGGCTCAGAGCGGTGAGCGTATCGGAGATAACGCCGTTTTCGTTTTGCATTTTGCGTATCTCGTCCATGGTAAAGCCTGCCTGGCGCAGTGTTGCCAGCATTTTAAGGTCGCGTATATCGTCTTGGGAATAGTCCCGGTAGTATCTTCCGTTGCTGTATTTTTTCTTAGGTTCGAACAATCCTTCTTCTTCGTAGAATCGTATAGTTCGCTCCGCCAGTCCGGTAAGGGCAGAGGCTTCCTTTATTCGCATATTCCCCCTCCTTTCTGAGCTAAGGTTAGCATATACATCAGGTGTAATGTCAATAGATTTGCGGAAATTTAGTTTGGTTTCTTGATTATGAGCCTGCCTTGTTGTATATTATAATGTAGAAAAATATACCGAGAGGATAATAATATATGAAATTAGGTATCGTAGGTCTGCCCAACGTGGGCAAGACCTGTCTGTTCAACGCCATGACCGGCCAGAAGGCCGACACTTCCAACTACCTGTTTGGCACAGTTGGTTCCAATATCGGCATGGTTTCCGTACCCGACACCCGTCTGGACTGGCTGGCCGACCATTATCAGCCCAAGAAGAAAACTCCCGCCACCATCGACTTTGTGGATATCGCAGGCCTTGTCCGGGGCGCATCCAAGGGCGAAGGTCTTGGCAACAAGTTCCTGAGCAACATCCGCCAGGTGGACGCCCTTGTCCACGTTGTCCGCTGCTTCGACGACGAAAACGTTGCCCATGCAGACGGCTCCGTTGACCCTGCCAGAGACATCGAGACCATTAACCTTGAACTTATCCTGTCCGATATGGATATCGTTGAGCGCCGCCGTGACCGTGCTGTCAAGAACTCCAAGGGCGACAAAAAGTACCTTGCCGAGGCTGACCTGTGCCAGCGTTTGCTGGACCATCTTGAACTGGGTCAGAGCGCCCGCTCCTTTGAGTTTACCGACGACGAAGCCGAGCTTATAAAGACCTCTGAGCTGCTGACTCTGCTGCCTGTAATTTATGTTGCCAACCTTGGTGAGGATGCCGTGTCCGACCCCGAAAGCTCCGAATATTACAAGATCGTCAAAGATGCAGCCGAAGCTGAAGGCGCACCCTGTCTGCCCATCTGCGCCCTGTTCGAGGCTGACATCGTCGAACTGGAAGAGGAAGACCGTCAGATGTTCCTTGAGGATATGGGCATTACCGAAACCGGTCTGGATAAGCTTATCCGCGCATCTTATGCTCTTATGGGTCTTATCTCCTTCCTGACTGCCGGCACCGACGAATGCCGCGCATGGACCATCCGCAAAGGTTCCAAGGCCCCCAAGGCTGCAGGCAAGATCCACTCCGATCTGGAACGCGGCTTTATTCGTGCCGAAACCGTTGCCTTTGAGGATCTGAAAGAAGCCGGCAACCTGAACGCTGCAAAAACCAAGGGTCTGCTCCGCAGTGAAGGCAAGGAATACGTCGTTCAGGACGGCGACGTTATCAACATTCTGTTCAACGTCTGATGGAAAAAGGCAAACGCATCCGGCTGCTTGATACCCTCAGGGGCGTCAGCATTATCGGCATGATACTGCACCATATACTTTATGACCTGTATACTTTTGGTTTTGTGCCCTCGTCCATCGCGTTCAGTCCCTGGGTAACCAGGCTGTACACTCCGCTGGTGGCAACAATGTTCATGCTGATATCCGGCATCTGCTGTCGGTTTACCCGCAACAATGTCAAGCGAGGCATCAAAACGCTGGCAGCCGCATTGCTGGTAACGGTGGTAACCGTAATTGTTGGTCAGCCCATCATTTTCGGAGTGCTCCACTTCTTCGGCTGCGCCATGATAATTTACGGTCTTTGCGGAAAACTGCTGGACAGAATCCCGCGCAAGGCTGCACCTGTGCTGTGGATCATTCTCTTTGTTGTGTGCAGCGTTCTGCTGCTGCACCGCACCTACGAAGTGCCGGGGCTGTGGTGGCTGGGAATCCACAGCAGCAGCTTCTATTCGGCGGACTATTACCCGCTGCTGCCCTGGATATTCATGTTCTTCCTTGGCACATGGCTGGGGCAATATGTTGTTGAAGGAAAGTTCCCGCAATGGTTCTACACCGCCGGTGAACCCCATCTCGAATCCATGGGACGTCATGCACTCTTGATTTATCTTGCCCATCAGCCCGTGTGCTACGGCTTGTGCTGGCTGATGAGCGTTTTACTGAAATAGGAAGTGGCTATGAAACTGACTGACACTGTGACATTGGCCTATATTCTCCTGCTTGTATCGGCAGTCCGCCCGGCAAAAGGTGCGGAC
>JAZULX010000017.1:0-9724 GCA_045603325.1 Oscillospiraceae bacterium
GGGAACATTCTGTTGGGCACCTTGCCGAAATCTTCGTCAACGCCCTTTCTGGCAAGCTCGGAATAACGGTTGATGGATTCAAGAGCCTTCTTTGCAGCTTCACCGGTGTAGCCCATCAATTCAACCAGTTCTTCAAGGGTATCGGCCTTGATGGTGCTGGCGCCGCCTGCACCGCCGGAGGATACGTCTCTGCCTGCGGCGGCTTTGTCCACGTTGCCACGGACAACATAGCCATCGTTGGAGGCCAGAGTGCTGTTGACCTTGCCTGCGGCCACGTCTTCGTCCTCAATCACCATGCAGACAACACCGTGGCTGGGAGGCATTTCGTTGATCTGCTCCGGCCATGCGGCATCAAATATCTGCCAGCAGAAGTTGTCGGGCAGGACGGTGATCTGGTTTTCGATCTGCTGACCGGAAACGTCTTCGTTCATGAAACGCTCGCCCAAAGCGTCAATAAGCAGGTAGGGTGCAACACCCAAAGGGCCGCCCATGTTGTGGACGTTGGGTGCGTGAGGGCCACGCTCCATCTGAGCGCCGATCCACATACCCATGCGGTGGCCGTCGCCGGTGTCGGCAACATAGCCTTCGGGGTCAATGCCGGGATACATGGAGGGGTTCTTGCGGGTCCAGGGGCAGTAGTAATACAGCATATCCAGATTGCCGGAATAGTCACCGGTGGCCAGAACAACGCCCTTCTTTGCGATTGCCTTATAAACCTTGCCGTCGAAATCCTCAGCAATAACGCCGTAGACACGACCTTCTTCGTTTTTCAGCAGCTTCTTGACGGGAGTTTTGAAGAATGCCTGAACATCGCCTTCGTCGCAGGCCTTTTTGAAGTTGGCTTCCAGAACCGGGCCGTGAGTGGGACGGAACTGGACAGTTATCTGGTAGGAAGGATAGTTGTCCTTATCGGGATCGTAATCTTCCTTGGGGCCGGGATAACGGGCAGGCTGAACCCATGCTTCCACGCCTTCGGGCACCGGATCGGTGGTTTTGGGCAGGACATACAGGTCGGGCTTGGCGGAAATGTACCAGTCAAGAGCAGCGCCGCTGTTGTCCAGCCAGTATTTCAGGATGCGCTGACGTGCCCAGTAGGAGGTTTCCTTCATGAAGTGCTTCTGGATCTCCAGTTTCAGGTCTTCACCGCCGCGTCCCCAGTTGTCGGCCAGTTTGGAACCGACGGAACCGAAGTCGCCAAAACGATACTGGAGCTTTTCGGTCTTTTCAAACAGGATGACGGACGCGCCTTCTTCAACGGCAGCACGGGTGGCTGCAGTGCCGGAAAGACCGCCGCCGCAGACAACTACGTCGGCTTCCAGTTCAACGTCAATGTGGTCAAATTCTGGAGCTGTGCCCAGCCATTCAGCATAGGTTGCATTACCGGTGCCGACACTCTTGCCGGACATCATCATGGGAGGGCCGCCTTTTCCGCCGCCACCGGGACCGCCGGGTCCGCCAGGTCCACCGGGACCGCCCATGGGAGGCATTTTCTTTTCCATATCCATTTTTATATCTCCTTTTCCATTATTTTCTTTTCAATATATGACTCAACGGCAAAGTTTGCCGTTATCATCAGTTGTGATACAGCTTTTCCGTCTGGTACTGAGGCTCACAGGTAACGTTCACGCCCAACTTCTGGAACACGTTTTCGTCTACCCGGGACAGGATGACCGTTGCGTGGGCTTCGGCACCCTTGAGGTTGGACAGCTGCGCCATGGCCGCTGCTGCCTGAGGGTCTGTGGCTGCACAGATAGCCATTGCGATAAGCACTTCGTCGGTGTGGAGACGGGGGTTGTGGCTGCCCATCTGGCCGGTTTTCAGCGCCTGAATCTGCTTGATGGCAGAAGGTGCGATAAGCTCTGTCTCATTGGGGATCCCTGCCAGCTCTTTAAGAGCATTGATAAGTGCCGCAGCTGAAGGTCCAAGCAAAGATGTGGTCTTGCCGGTGACCATTCTCCCGTCCGGCAGCTGCAGCGCAACTGCGGGCTGATTCTCGGTTTCTTCGGAACGCCGAAGAGCCACGTTTACTGTGGGCCTGTCTGTTTTGCTGATGTTCAGCTTGCTCATAATGAGTTCAAGGCGGGAAACCTCGCCTGCTTCACCCATACCCTGACGTTCTTTGCAAGCTGCGGCATAGTAGCGGCGGATAACCTCCTGCTTGGAGGCTTCACGGCAGACATCATCGTCAACGATGCAGAAACCCACCATATTAACGCCCATATCGGTGGGACTTTTGTAAGGCGAGCTGCCCATGATACGGTCCAGAATAGCTCCCAGCACAGGGAACACTTCCACGTCGCGGTTATAGTTTACGGCGCTCTGGCCGTAGGCTTCAAGATGATAGGGGTCTATCATGTTAACGTCGTCCAGGTCTGCGGTGGCGGCTTCATAGGCCAGGTTTACCGGATGGCTCAGAGGCAGGTTCCAGATGGGGAAGGTCTCGAACTTGGAATAGCCGGAGCTTATGCCGCGAATGTGGTCGTGGTAAAGCTGGCTGAGGCAGACAGCCATTTTGCCGCTGCCGGGACCGGGTGCGGTAATGACCACCAGGGAACGGGTGGTTTCGATATAGTCGTTCTTTCCAAAGCCCTCATCCGAAACGATAAGCGGCAGGTTGTTGGGGTAGTCGGCGATAATATAGTGGCGATAAACCTTAACACCAAGAGACTCCAGACGTTTCTCAAAAGCGTCTGCAGCAGGCTGACCGCAGTAATGGGTAATTACAACGCAGCCCACATACAGCCCGATCTCCCGCAAAGCGTCGATAGACCGCAGAGCATCCAGGTCGTAGGTTATGCCGAGGTCGCCACGGACCTTATTTTTCTCAATATCGTTGGCGGAGATGACCATTACGATCTCCGCTTCGTCTTTCAGTTTCAGCAGCATCCTGACCTTGCTGTCGGGATGGAAGCCCGGCAGTACCCGGGATGCGTGATAGTCGTCGAACAGTTTTCCGCCGAACTCCAGATACAGTTTTCCGCCAAACTCACCTATGCGTTTAACGATATTTTCCGACTGGAGCTGAAGATATTTGTCATTATCAAATCCAATCATAGTGATCCCCTATTCCTTCTCTTCAATAAAGATAAAAACACCTAGATATTATATCACACCAAACCCCAAGAGTAAATATTTCAGCATGTTCAATTCCATAAGACTTTTTTACAACAGTATGCTATAATAACTAATAGCAAACCGTTAATCCGAGCAGAGGTAACACCATGAAAAAACGAATCGTAATTCTTTCACTTCTTATATCGATCCTGCTTTCTGCCTGCGTTCCGGCACCGCCACCTCAGCCTGCCGAAGTCTCCGGAACAACCGAAGTCCACTTCATTGACGTGGGTCAGGCAGACAGCACACTGATCATCTCCGGCAGCCAGACCATGCTTATCGACGCAGGCACCAACGACATGGGCGACACTGTGGTCAGCTATCTCAAATCCCTGGGCATCAAAAAGCTGGACTACCTTATCGGAACCCATCCTCACGAGGATCACATTGGCGGACTGGACGATGTGATCAGCTCTTTTGAGACTTCCACTGTTATCATGCCCGAAAAGCAGAGCAATACCGCAACTTTTGAAGATGTGCTGGACGCACTTATCGAGAAAGGTCAGGGGCTAACCGCTCCCGTACCCGGCACAAAATACACTTTGGGTGACTGCTCCTTCACCATTCTGGCTCCGCTGGAGGATTACGGCGACAACATGAACAACTGGTCCGTTGGTCTGACGCTCACCTGCGGTGAAATCACCTTTGCCTTTTTCGGAGATGCGGAAAAGAGCGCAGAATCGGACATTCTTGCTTCCGGAGCGGACATCCGTGCCGATGTTCTCAAAGTCAGCCATCATGGAAGCGATACTTCCACCGACGAAAAGTTCCTTGCCGCTGTCAGCCCCACCTGGGGTGTTATCTCCTGCGGTGAGGGCAACAGCTACGGCCATCCCTGCCAGGAAACTCTGGACAAGCTCACAGCCACAGGTGTGGAACTGCGCCGTACCGACCTGCACGGAACAGTCGTCGCCATCACCGACGGCAAAACTGTCAGCTGGGCCACAACCAATGACGTTTCCGTTGAAGATTCCGCCGTGAATAAGGCTGCGGCTCAAAAAGAAACATATGCGCTGAACACGTCGTCGAAGAAATTCCATCTTCCCGACTGTTCCTCAGTTTCAAATATTAAAAAATCCAACCTTGAAATGTACAAAGGCTTCCGCAGCGACCTTATTGAACAGGGCTATGACCCCTGCGGCAGCTGCGAACCCTAAAGGAGACATATCATGTACTACATAATCGACAGATTTGAAAACAACATCGCCGTATGCGAAGACGAATCCGGCGTTATGGCCGAGTTCGACAGGGGTCTTATCCCTCCGGAGGCCGTTGAAGGCACCAGACTGAGATACGAAAACGGCAGCTTTGCCGTTGCCGACAATTCGGAGACGGAAAAACGCATCAAAAGCAAGATGGATATGCTGTTTGGGAAATGAGGGATGAGGAATGATATGTAACCTGTGTCCCCATATGTGCGACATTGCCGAGGGCGGTGTCGGGCTGTGCAAAGCCCGGGCAGTAAAGGACGGAAAAGTGACCTGCATCAACTACGGGCGCATCACCGGTATCGCCATCAAGCCCATAACCGAGGTTCCGCTGCGGCATTTTTACCCGGAATCCGGCATCGTCACCATGGGCAGCTTCGGCTGCAACATGAACTGCCGTTTCTGCGACACTTATGAAATTTCCGCTTCCGGAGCAGGAGTCAACAGTTCCAGATACACCGCAGCTCAGGTGGCAGAGGGCGTAAGCGCTTTGCGAGGCAGAGGCAGCATCGGCGGCGCATTTATGTATAACGAACCGTTGATAAGCTATGAGTTTCTCATAGACTGCGCAGCGTTGATAAAGGAAAAATACGGTCAGAAGGTGGTTTTGAAAACCAACGGCTACATCAACCCTGAACCTTTTGAGCGTTTGCTTCCATACATTGACGCCATGAACATCGACCTGAAAGGTTTTTCCGGCAGCATTTATGAGCGTTCAAGAGGCGATATCGAGACCGTAAAGGCCACCATCGCCAGGGCAGTGGAAAGCTGCCACGTGGAAATTTCCACGCCCATCATCCCCGGGTATAACGATACCGCCGAGGAAACGGAAGCTATGGCGGCATGGCTGGCATCTTTGGACAAGGAAATGCCCCTGCACCTTATCCCCTTTAAGCCCAACTATAAAATGTGGGGCGACAAACCCGCGTCTGCGGTGCTTATGGCCGACATGCAGGCAGCCGCAGCAGTGCATTTGAAGAATGTATATATATGACATTTTTCCCTGATTATTGCACAGCATAAGCAACTATGCTATTATATTGAATGTGTTTAGTTTGAACACAAATATGTTTTTGGAGAGAGACAAATTGGGAGATTTCAGTTTACTGTGGCCCGGCGGAAAAAGTCGGGACAACACCGACTTTTCCGGCTGCACCGACGATCTTGATCTTGGCCGCCTGTGTTCCATTCTTTTTACATCCATGCCCATGGCAGAGGGTCTGAAATATGCCGACAGCCTGCTGACCGGCGACAGAGAAGTCCTTACCGCCCGTCACGAGATCATTGACGACCTTATTGCAAACGAAGCACTGATAGACGCTTTCGAAGAGGTTTCTGCCCTGGTGGAGGATATGAAGTTCTTCTCAGACGGTGTCCGCGACAATATCAAGGGCCTTACCGGCGGCGATGTCATTTTCGACAGCATGAAGGGCTTTATCGACAACCTGGAAAAGCTGCTTCGCAAGGACGCAGGCAGCGTTTTTGACGAGCAGGAAACCAACAACCACTACGCCCAGATGCTCCGGGCCACCATTTTTACATACGAAAACATCAAGGCTTACCACAAGGCCTTGTCCATCCTGAAAGACGCTCTTGGCTCCAATCCTCACAGCTCCAAAGGTCTGGCAGAGCTTCAGCAGTGGGTGGAAACCATCTGGAAAGCAGACAAGCTGGACGACACCGGCAAAAAGCTTGCCGAGATTGCAGGCTGGTGGACAGGCATTTCCTCTTTCGCAGTGGATATTGCCATTTCTCCCAACATGGATCTGCAGAGCTTTGAAATCTCCGAGATCAATTCCCGCCTTTACAGCAAAACCGGCATGCTCGACCGTGGTGCGGAAGACGGATACGACGGCCTTACTCTGCTTTATTCCATGCCTCAGGGCGGCACCACTGTGCCCTATCAGGAATACCTGCTAAGTGAACTGGGCTTAAGCGCAAAGGCAGAGCTTACCAAACTGCGTTCCGCAGTGGTGAACCTGCCCTTTACCGGCAGGCTCCAGATGATATCCCTCGGCAGTGAGCTTCCTTTCCTCACCAGCGCCGCAAGGCTGTGTCTGAGAGGGAAAGAAAAGGGACTGCCTTTCTGCAGACCCGAATTTTCCGACGATGCCATCATCGACGCCGAAGGCGTATATATGACAGAGCTTGCCCTTCTTGGCAGCAAAGCTGTTGCCAACGATATGTATCTTGGCGAAAACGGCGCTGCCAACATCATCACCGGCGCCAACAGCAGCGGCAAAACCACCTATATCATCACCGCAGGTCAGCTTATGTGGCTGTTCCAGCTGGGCTGCCATCTGCCCGCAGTCAGAGCTAGGCTTAAGCCGGTAGACGCGCTGTTTACCCTCTTTGCCGCCGGCGAAAGCGACACCAGTGAAGATTCCCGTATGGGGCTTGAAGTCATCCGCATAGGCGAGTTCAAAAGGAAGATGACCAATCGGAGCGTTGTGCTGCTCAACGAACCCATGACCTCCACCTCTGCCGCAGAAGGTATTGAGATCTGTCTCGACCTCATTTGCGACATGATGAAAGCCGGCGTATCTTCCATGATGGTCACTCATTATAATGAGATATATGCCATGAGTCTTGAGCGCCTTGCAGGCACCTCCATGGCCGATAAGGTTGAAAGCTACGTCATGGCCATCGAACAGACCCCGGACGGCATCAACTATACCTACAATCTCGTCAAAAGTCCTCCGGGAAAATCCAGCTACGCTTACGCCGTTGTAAGCAAGCTGGGCGTCACTCTGGAAGCCATGCTTGCCAGAATGCAGAGCGACGGTATCGACGTCAAGCCCGACAGTCCGGTGTGGCAGCAGCTGCATCCGGAAGATGTTTAAGGAAAGGGGGACGCAAAAATGGGAGTTTTACTTTGGCCCGAAGGCGGCACCAGAAAGCCCGACAAGATTCTGACCCCTCAAACCATAGAGGACATGCAGCTGGACAGACTTTGTGCAGCCATGAACTACAACAACTACTTCAAGCTCAGCGTAAACGACGTTATCCAGAGCTGGACCCATGACCCGGAAGTCATAGCCTACCGTCAGAGCGTTTTGAAAGACCTGCTTTCCAATCCCGACCTTGAAACCGCTCTGGAAGAGCTGCTGGACTGCCTCGACGTGTGGGAGACCCATTCCGTCACTTCCCGCCGCAACAATCACGATACCGGCGGTCCCGGCCTTAACCTGGGCGACTTTTCTTACCTGGATTCCTATCTGGACAAGATAACCCGTTTGAGCCAGCTGTTCTCAGGCCTTACCCTGAACTCCGTTGGCATGAACGCTTTGCGTGAGCAGATTCAGCACATGGGTTCATCCCAGCGTTTTACCGCTATTCGCGCAGGTTTTGACGAACTTTGCGGAGCCTATGCTCTGCCCAGTCGTGTTTCCATCGGTTTCAACCTGGACAAGGAGCTTAAACCTGCCCAGCTGAAGCTGCTGCGGATTGAGAAAAAGACCTCAAAACGCCGCAAAATGGCCTTTACCAGAAACGCTCACGCCATGACTTCTCAGCTGCTGAACCGTACCGTGGCCGATGCGTCCCAAGCCATCACCATGTACGTCAAGCGCGAATCCATGGACATCCGGGAAGTCAAGCAGGACATCATTTTTTACCTTTCTGCCCTGAAACTGTGCCGCAGTTGGGAAAAATACGGTCTGAAATACTGCTTCCCCGAAATAAGACCCATGGAAGAAAAGGCATTCACCGCAAAAACCATGTTCAACCCCCTGTTGGTCATCAGCAACAAGGAAAAGGTTGTCTGCAACGATATCGAGTTTGCCAAAGGCGGCGAACTGTTGGTGCTTACCGGTGCCAATCAGGGCGGCAAAACCGTATTTCTGCTGTCCGTCGCCCTGACCCAGTGGCTGTTCCAACTGGGCATAGCCGTGCCTGCGGAATACGCATCCATCAGCCCCGTCACCGAAATTTGCACCGTGTTTGCTCCCAGCGGAGCTTCATTCTCCCGCCACGGTCTGCTGGCAGAAGAAGCCAGCCGTATTGCAAACGCAGTTAAGGAAGCAGGCGAAAACAGCCTTGTGCTGTTCAATGAACCGCTGAACTCCACCAGCCCCAACGAAAACCTGCATATCTCCCGGGAGGTCATCGGCGTGTTCAAAGCCGCCGGTGTCAGGGGCATCTGGGTAACCCATATGTACGAGCTGGCATCCGACCGCCAGCGTGTCAACGAGCTTATTCCCTGGGGCAGCACCATCGGAAGCATCAAGATAATCGTCGAAGCCGACGGCGAAGGCACCAAACCCACCTACAAAATCACCAGAGGCGAGCCAGAATACAACAGCTACGCCGCAGAAGTGCTGAGAAGAAAAGGCATAGAAATGCAATAGCCCTCTTTCAGCAACAGCATCTGCACAATCAGGCAGTCCGGACAAATTCATGTCCGGGCTGTCGTTTTCTTCCGGGCAGCGTCCGCAATTTTCCATAAACTTGACAAAGTGACAACTTTGGATTATCATCAGGTTGTCACCTTGCGTGCATTCCTTGCGATATCACTAGTCGTTAATAATGTTTGGAGTGAGTATTTATGGTTCGGTTCGAAAACGTGTCCATGGCGTACGGCACACATGAAGTGCTGAAAAACCTCAATCTGCATATTGGAGAAGGTCAATTGGTGGTGCTCATCGGCCCCTCCGGCTGCGGCAAAACCACCACTTTGCAGCTTATCAACCGGCTTATCCGCCCCACCGCCGGCAGCATTTTCGTTGACGGCAAAGATATCAGCCAGGTGGATCCCGTTGACCTGCGCCGCGGTATCGGATATGTCATTCAGGAGATAGGTCTTTTCCCCCATATGACGATCCAGCAGAATATTGAGGTTGTTCCCAAGCTTTTGGGCTGGGATGAGAACCGCCGCAAAGAAAGAACTCTGGAACTGTTGAAGCTGGTAAACATGGACGAGAAGTATCTTTCAAGTTACCCGTCCGAACTCAGCGGCGGTCAGCAGCAGCGTATCGGTCTTCTCCGGGCTTTGGCTGTGGAGCCTCCGATAATACTGATGGACGAACCTTTCGGCGCTCTTGACCCCATTACCAGAGAATCGCTTCAGGAAGAGATCAAATCTCTCCAGCAAAAGCTGAAGAAAACCATTGTTTTTGTAACTCATGATATGGACGAAGCTCTGAAGCTTGCAGACACCATTGTCCTCATGAAAGACGGCGAAATTGTTCAGGCAGCCACGCCAAAACAGCTGCTTAGCAATCCCGCAAACGAGTTTGTGGAGCAGTTTATCGGCCGTCACCGTATTTACGGCGGCAAGGCCGACACGGTATCGGATGTCATGAGCGACAAGGCAGCCTGTGTGCTTCCCGAACTCAGTCTTGTGGAAAGCGTTGAGCTTATGCGCCAGAAGCACGTGCCGTCCCTGTTTGTTGTGGATGATA
>JAZULX010000018.1:0-8253 GCA_045603325.1 Oscillospiraceae bacterium
ACCCGCTGCCGACGCTTGGGTATGCTCCTGCGGAGCCACCGCTACCGGAAAATTCTGCCCCGAATGCGGCAGCAAAAAGCCTGAACCCAAACCTGCGGATGGCTGGACCTGCCCCAGCTGCGGAGCAACTGCCACCGGCAAGTTCTGCCCCGAATGCGGTACCAAAAAGCCCGAACAGCCCGAAGGCTGGACCTGCTCCTGCGGTGCTGTGAACAAAGGCAAGTTCTGCGCTGAGTGCGGCGCAAAGAAACCTGCCGGAGTTCCTCAGTATAAGTGCGACAAATGCGGTTGGGAACCCGAAAAGGGCGTAAAGCCTCCCAAGTTCTGCCCCGAATGCGGAGACCCCTTTGACGATGGCGACATTGTCTGAGGAAAAATGAAAAATGAAAATCAAAATCTTAACCGGTCTGTTATTGCTTCCGATGCTTCTTACCCTGGGCGGATGTGCTGAAAAAAGCTCAGTTACGGGAACACCGATACGGGTAATTTTCGATCGTGGACACGGTTCCATGTGGGGAGTACAGTTTTACATGGATGTCTGCCCCGAAGAAATAACCTCCACCCGCTATTTTGGCGAAGACTCTGCAGGCGGAGATCAGGAATCCCGGGAAAATGTACCCATAACGGCAGAGCAGTGGAGCAAAATTGAAGCTGCGGTCGCCGAACTGGTGCCTCAGCTTGAAGAAGTTGATCAGCCATCGTTGCTTAAACGCATCCTGGGTTCAGGAACAAGCAAGCTGGACGGAGGCCTGTACCGTAAGCTTACATTGGCTTACCGGTCGGGTGATGAAACGGTCCAGGTTGAATATAATTGGCCTCAAAGTTCTCAGGCCGATGCTCTGGAACAGCTGCTTGAAGAGCTGGCAGCATCCATTGAAAATTGATTTGAAAAAGGAGAATAAAATATGGGTTTGTTTGACGCTTTTAAGAAAAAAGAATGCTCCATATGCGGCGGCGAAATAGGACTGCTTGGCAATCGCAAACTGGAAGACGGCAATATGTGCAAAGAGTGCGCCAGAAAGCTCTCTCCCTGGTTTGAAGACAGACGCAGCAGCACTGTTGCCGAAATCGAGCAGCAGCTGGCATATCGCGAGAAGAATAAGGACGCTGTAGCTGCCTTTAACACCACCCGTGTACTGGGTGACGATACCAAGATCCTGCTGGACGAAGATGCCTGCAAGTTCATGGTCACCGATGCAAGAAACCTTGAAGAAGCCAACCCCGACGTGCTGGACTTTTCTCAGGTTACCGGCTGCCAGCTGGACATTGAAGAAGATTCCGACGAAGAAATGCGCCAGGACAATGAAGGCAACAGCGTAAGCTATGTGCCTCCCCGCTATAATTACAGCTACGATTTCAATATGATCATCCGGGTGAATCATCCCTATTTTGATGAAATGCGGTTCCGCCTGAACTCCTCCAGCGTTGAGACCACCAGAGGAAACGGCGTTCCTGCTTCCCGCAAGCCCGATCCCCGCACCAATCCCGATTACCGTGAATATGAGGATATGGGCAATGAAATCAAAGCTGTCCTTACTCAGGAACGTCAGCGCGCCCGCGACGAGGCCAAAGCCGCTGCTGCACCCAAGGCAGCAGTTACCTGCCCCTGGTGCGGTGCTACCACTACACCTGATGCCAGCGGCTGCTGCGAATACTGCGGCGGTGCCGTAAACGGCTGATTGCAATGAAGAAGATGTTACTCATTGTTGTTCTGATACTGCTGGTGGTTTTAATGGTCGGATGCTCAAACCGTCATGCCGTTGATGATACGATTCCGGAAATTGTAGAAGACGGATACACCGTAACACAGACGGATGACAGCGCCCCCAAAACCATCGAATCTACCGAAATAGTATCTTTCTGGTGCTGCTTTTCGACCCTTGCTTATGAGGAGTCGGAAGAACTTGGCAACAGCGTATACTCTCTGGAGGCCAGGCTGAATGATGGAATTGTCAGCTGCCGTTACCGTTCAAACAGCGACGATACGGACATTAGCTTTGAAACCAACGAAATCTTTATGCAAAAGCTGCAGGAAGCGGTTGCTACATATGATTTGGCGCAGTTCAACGGAATTTACTCCGAAACAAAAGCTCTGCCCGATATGTACGGTGCTGACCTGACGGTGGATTATGCCTCCGGCGAGTGGATATCCGCATATAACAATGACGACAATTTTTTATCCATTGATGCAATGAAAGCTTTGAAAACTTTGTTTTACGACGAAGCTGTTCAATGAACCCAAAACAAGGAGACGATTTGACATGAAAAGAGTATTGGTGCTTCTGCTGACTCTTTGCATGCTGCTGTCAATGGCAGCTTGCGGAGGCGACAGCATTTCAAATACCGTTAAAGATAATAACGGTGATCCCGGCAGCTCCAAGGATGAAGCTCCGTATGTGGAGGAAGTACCTGCTTCCAACGCTCTGGACACCGCATCTCCCATCCCTGCAGATACCGGCACACTTGAACTCAGCCCCGTATCCTTTGAGGCTGCCAACCTGACTCTTAATCTTCCCGAAGGCGTTACCGCCGTCGAAGAAGAGGGAACCGACAATAATGCCAGCATCCGTGTCAGCAGTGACGACGGCACATGGGTAATGTGGTTTGAGCCGTTTATTCGCGGAGAATACTCCCTCAGCTGGGCTGAAAGCAACCTGTACTATGGCGATGACTCCATAAAGCAGGACTGGTCTCAGGATATTCCCACCACTCTGGCAGGCTTCCCCGCCAGAGTATGGGCCAACAATATCCTCCCCGGCTGGCTGCATCCCGAAAACAGAGTGGATACTCCCGCTGTAGACATTCACATCGAATACGGAGAAACTCTGGTAGGTCCCTGGTATGGTATGCATGTCCGTCTGGAGACCCAGAACCCCACAGTTGACACCAATATTTATGAGATCCTCTATCTCCGCCATGTCCGTGCTGTCCTCAACAACTTTGAAGTTATTGCCACACCTGACGGGGTTGTGAAAACCGGCGGCGGCATCACCGCCACATTCCCGGCACGTTGGGAAGTCCTTGAAAGCGGTACCGGTCTTGTTACTGCTTTCCGCGGCACCGAACTCAGCGGCGGCATCAACTTCATCAGCTCCACTCCCGCAGACCCTGCCGAAGCTCTTTCCTACAGGGAGGGAGAACAGTTTACCACCACTGTCGGCGGCAGAGATTTTTACTGCACCGTTGAAGAAAAGGGCGATGACGAAAGCGTATATTACACCATGCAGATGTACTCTGATTTCAGCGACAGCCGCTGCCTGAGCCTGTTTTTGAACCTCCGCGGATTCTATCCCGAAGATTATGTGGCTTTCATCGAAGACGATCTGTTTGGCAGTATCATATCCTCTATGGAAATTGACCCCAACGGTTATCAGGCTCCCGGAACCGGCAGCGTTGACGGCTTTACCAGCTATGTGGGCTTTGTCAACGAATACACCGGTAGCGACTCCGAAATCGAGATTCCCGCTTCCATCGGCGGTTACGACACCGTGGGCATCGAAATGAACGCTTTTAAGGACAACACCACCATCACCTCCGTGGTCATTCCCGAAGGTGTTACCACCATCGGCACCTGCGCCTTTGAGGGCTGCACCAATCTGGAAACCGTAGTGTTCCCCAGCACCCTTATGGAAATCGGAATCAGCGCATTCCGCGACTGCCCCAATCTGAAAGACGTTGTTCTGCCCGACTCCCTTGCCTTTGTTGGCGGTTCTGCCTTCCAGGGCTCCGGCACAGGCTCCTTCACAGGCTCCGGAGCCGAGTACAGCTACAACTGCTTCAAGGAAAGCACCTTTGACAACATTTCCTTCGCTGTGGGTGCAGACATTTCCGGCGACTATATCTTCAACGGCTGCACAGCCACTGAGATCAATCTTCCCGAAGATCTGGAAGCTCTCGGTCAGGGTGCATTCTCCTACTGCCAGAACCTTAAGAACCTCGAACTGCCCTCCACTGTCAGATACATCGCACCTTATTGCTTCACCAACATGGGTTACCTGAACATCACCATGGGCGAAGGCATTGAAGTCATTCCCGAAGGCTGCTTCAGCAGCACCAACCTCGACGTGCTGGTGATTCCCGAAAGCGTAACCACAATCGAAAGCTACGCAATTTATGACGCCGCCTATGTGGTAATTCAGAATCCCGCCGTTGAGCTGGGCGAAAACGCCATTGACTGCGACTATCTGCTCATCAATGATGCAGACAAATTTGTGTTCCCGGACTACACCGCTTTCTGGGTCCAGGATCTATATCTGGACAATGTTTATGATGCCGCTGATATCCAGGGCAGCCTTGATGCTCAGGGTGTTACCTATCAGGCTTATCTGCCCGTAGACGCCACCGTTGACGAAGCCGCCGGTTTGGACAGCTATCTTGCCTCCATCGGCATGGATGAAATCGCCTGGATAGGCTCCGGCCAGTCTTTCCTGCCTTCGGAAACCGCAAACTTTATTGTCGAAGGCGACATTATCACCGGTGTTGAAAACGCTCCCACAGCACTTAGCCTGCCCAACTTTGTAATGATCTATGACGATCCGTTCTGGTACTCCGTGCAGCCTTTTGGCATTGCTGACGGTGCATTTGCAGGCTCCGATGTCGCGGTTATTTACTTCCCCGGCAACTACTGGACGGGCACCGGCAGCAAAATACTTGAAGACTGTGAATCCCTGACAGATATCTGGTTCAATACCCTCATCTCCGAAGACATTGGTTACGGATATTACAGCGCAGACACCTTTGCAGGCATACCCGACGGCGTTACCGTCCACATCCCTGCATGCCTTACCGACGACCAGCGTGCTGCAACGGAACAGTCACTCCGTGACTGCGGCCTGCCCGAAACTGCTGTATTTGAATACTACAGCCTTCGGTAGTGTAAAAACCAATAAGCAATGAATTCACAGCACTGTCCGAAGATTTCTTCGGACAGTGCTGTGAAAAAATAACGCAGTCCTGCAGTAGGAGGATGATGAATGGCAACTCAAATCACGAATTATCAATGTCCGGCATGTACAGGTCCGCTGCAATTTTCGCCTGAAACAGGAAAACTGAAATGCGAATACTGCGAATCCATATTTGAACTGGCCGACATAGAGGCTTTATACAAAGCGAAAGAAGAAGCTGCCGCCGAAGCAGCTGCCCAAAATTCCGGCGACACCCAATGGGATACAAGCAACCTTAACAGCGACTGGGGCGAAACCGCAGACGGAATGAAGACTTACAGCTGTCCATCCTGCTGTGCGGAACTTGTTTGTGACGCTTCAACTGCTGCCACAAGCTGCCCTTATTGCGGTAACCCCACAATAGTTCCCGGTCAGTTCAGCGGTATGCTGAAACCTGACTATATTATTCCTTTCAAAATGGACAAAGATGCTGCCGTGGCAGCTTTGAAAAAGCACTACAAAGGGAAATTCTTCCTGCCAAAAGCTTTTTCGGACCAGAACCATATTGAGGAGATTCAGGGAGTCTACGTTCCTTTCTGGCTTTACGACGGTGAGGCGGCAGGTACCGCCAGCTACAACGCTACTATTGTTCGCCAGATGAAAAGAGGGGACTATGAGATAACGAAAACGGACCACTTTTATGTGTCCCGTGCAGGCTCCATCGATTTTGAAAAGATCCCCGTGGACGCCTCCACCAAAATGCCCGACGGGCATATGGACTCCATCGAACCTTTCGATTATTCCGAACTGAAGCCCTTTTCTACTGCATACCTCCCGGGATTCCTTGCAGACAAATATGACCAGAGTGCGGATGACTGCTGCCAGCGCGCCGACACCCGCTGCGAGCAAACCCTGGAAGATGCGCTCAGAAAAACCGTTGTGGGCTACGCCACGGTTGTTAACACAGACAAAAATCTGCATCTGAAACGGGGGAAGGTACACTATGCACTTCTCCCGGTATGGATGCTGAACACAAAATGGCAGGGGAAAGACTTCCTGTTTGCCATGAACGGCCAGACAGGCAGAATGGTAGGCGACCTCCCCGTTGACCGAAAGAAGTTCTGGGGAACTCTTTTCGGCCTTACAGCCGCACTCAGCGTGATCAGTTCCGCACTGATTATGCTGCTGCAGTAAGGAGGTGCGACATGAAACGTAAATTATCAATACTTCTGCTGATTGTGCTTTTGTCTGCCCTTCTTCTTGTTCCCGTACAGGCGGAAGAACAGCTGAGTTACGTAACTGACGATGCCGGTTTGCTGACCTATGATGAATGGATCGAGCTGGAAGAACTGTGTGATGCCGTGTCCACAAAGTATCAGTGCGGCGTGTACATAGTCACGGTGGATGATTTCACGGAGTTTGGATCCGACGATGTTTTCGAGGTTACATACGACATTTACCACGAATACACCCTGGGCAAAGGTGAGGAAAGAAACGGCCTCATTCTGCTGCTCAGTATGTATGAACGGGACTATGCCCTGTTTGTCTACGGTGACGATGCGGAATACGCCTTCAACATGACCGGTCAGATCATGCTGGAAGAGGAATTTTTGCCCTATTTCGGTGAAAACGACTGGTTTGGCGGATTTGAAGCATATGTTTCTACCTGCAGAGACTATCTTGCTTTGGCAGCCGTAGGAGAACCTGTCCGTGGGAATCCAATTTATTTGATACTTCCTGCTGTGGGCGTCTCTTTTATCATTGCGCTTATCATATGCCTCATTTTGAGAGCAGGAATGAAAAGCGTCCACACCAAATCCGATGCCGATTCCTACGTTTCCGGCGCACTTGCGCTTACTCAAAAGCGCGATCAATATACCCACACTACCGAAACACGAAGAAAAATTGAATCATCTTCCGGTTCCGGCAGTTCAACCTCCCGAAGCGGAGGCGGAGGCTCCGGCAGATCCGGAAAGTTCTAAATTATACAAGCAACTTAAACACCATTTCAAGGAGGAATAGAAATGAAATTCTGTCCTAATTGCGGCGCACAGCTTTCTGAAGGAATCAAGTTCTGTACTGAATGCGGTCAGAAAATAGTATCTGCACCGACACCTGAACCCGTAGCTGCACCCGAACCCGCACCTGCACCTGAGCCGGTTTACGCAGCACCCGCACCCGAACCTGCACCTGCTCCCGCAAAAGCTCCCAAAGCCGAAAAAACTGCGACTCCCAAAGCTTCCGGCGGCAACAAGAAGCTGATTCCCATAATTGCCATAGCCGCTGTAGTTGTGGTTCTGGCAATTGTGCTGATACTCACTCTTGGCGGCGGCAAGGATCAGGGCGTTGAAACCGATTGGGGCGTATATGAAGGCGTTTCCTGTGTTGAAAGCGGCAACGATCTTGGCGCAGAAGGCGAATGGATCGAACTTAAAGCCAAAGGCAAGGCAGAGATGGTTATCTTGGGCAAAGAATTCTCTGCCAAATGGACTCTCGATGGGGAAAACTTCGTTCTGAGTCAGGGCGGCGATGACTACAAAGGCACTTTGAAAGATGGTGTTATGGTCGTCGATATTCTTGACATGAAGTACACATTCGTCAAAGAAGGTGCCGCCGATTCTGCTCGGGAAGACACTCTTGCTCCGGAAGCCGATTCTGCTCCGAAAGCGGATGCTGCTGCTCCGGAATCAGGATCCGTATGCTATAAAGCCATTTCCGCTACCTCAGACGGGGAAACTCTCGATGCCGAACTTCTTGCCATGTTGGGCGGATGCTATGTTCAGTTCAACGGAGACGGAACCGGAAAGTTCTACGCTTTCGGAGATGTTACCATTATCACTTACGACGAATCAAACATGATGGCAGAGGGCGAGACTATCCCCTATACCATAAAGGACGGCGTTATGACCTTCGGCATGGATGATGGATCCGAATTCGTTATGGAAGTTACCGATGAGGATCCTGCGGAAGCCGTACCCACTTTGGGCGATGATATTGACGGGCCCGATTCACCCACAGCTCCTGCGGTTGATGTCGAGATCCCCGACGACGCTTTTGTGTTCGACAACTATGCTGTCCGTTATATCGATGCTGAGCTTGCTGTTGACGAATACGGTGATGATACCTTTATCATCAACCTTGAATATTTTTACAACTATACCGAATCCAACTCTTTCGCCTGGGCTTCTTGGTATACCATCTATCAGGATGGACAAGAGCTTTTCCCCGGCTATATCTATATCAACGAATATGATACCATCAGCGACAATCAGAATACCGAGATCGAACCCGGTGAAACCTGCGAAGTAACGCTGACTTATGGCCTCGTTAACACCTACGATCCTGTTGAACTTACGTTTACCGATGTTTA
>JAZULX010000019.1:0-6430 GCA_045603325.1 Oscillospiraceae bacterium
GTTATCGGCTACGACAAGCGCTTCAACCGTGCTCTGTATAAGGCACTGCAGGCTTCCGGACTGAAGGTTATGAACTATGGTACCGTTCTGGCCACCATCGCCAACAGCGACAAGGAAGAGGCCCTGCCCCTTATCAAGAGATTCTATGACCTGGGCTTCAACATCGAAGCCACTGCGGGCACTGCAAAATTCCTTAAGGAACACGGCATTCGCACCCGCGTAAGAGCTAAACTTTCCGAAGGCAGCGATGAGATCCTCGAAAGCATCCGCAAGGGTCACGTCACCTATGTTATCAACACCCGCGAAATCGGCCACGCCAGCCAGATGAGCGCCGGCGTTGAGATCCGCCGATGCGCTGTTGAAAACAACGTAAACATTTTCACCTCTCTGGATACTGTCCGTGTACTGCTGGACGTTCTGGAAGAGACCACCATTACCATCTCCACCATTGATGGTTAAGATATTGAGGAAGTATAGATGAAACAAGGTATTTTCACCGTTGCTTCAAATAAAAACATAGCCGCAAATACCTGGGAAATGGTTCTGCTGGGGGATACCTCCGGCATAACCGCTCCCGGTCAGTTCGTAAACATTCAGCTGGACGGAATGTTCCTGCGCCGTCCCATTTCCGTTTGCCACTGGGAAGAGGGAAGCCTGACCATAGTTTATAAGGCTGTTGGCAGAGGCACTGAGCATATGACCACCCTTGGTGCCGGTGCCGAACTGGATATCCTTACAGGACTTGGAAACGGATACGATCTGACAAAGTGCGGCGGCAAGATTCTGCTTATCGGCGGCGGAGCGGGTGTGGCACCCATGTACGGGCTGTGCGAAACCCTTGCAAAATCCGGCAGCCGGATAAAAGTTATCCTTGGTTTCAACACCGCCGACGAGGTTTATTATGCCGAAAAGTTCGAAAAACTTGGTGCTGACACTGTGATAACCACGGTTGACGGCAGCCTTGGAGTTCAGGGTTTTGTTACCGCTGCCATGGACTGCGACTATGATTATTTCTGTACCTGCGGTCCCGAACCCATGCTGAAAGCCGTTTATGCCGCATCCAAAACCTCCGGCCAGATGAGCTTTGAAGAACGCATGGGCTGCGGTTTCGGTGCCTGCGTGGGCTGCACCTGCGAAACCAAATACGGCCACAAACGCATCTGCAAAGATGGCCCGGTGCTGGAAAAGGAGGAAATAGTATGGTAGATACTAAGATTTCTCTCCTTGGTCTGGAACTGGACAATCCCGTAATACCCGCCAGCGGCACCTTTGGCTACGGCTACGAATTTGCCGAGCTGTATGACATAAACTGCCTTGGTTCCTTCTCTTTCAAAGGAACCACCAGAGAACCCCGTTACGGCAACCCCACCCCCAGAATCGCAGAAGCCGATTTCGGTCTTGTGAACTCTGTTGGTCTGCAGAACCCCGGAATACACAGTGTCATCGGCGAAGAACTGCCCAAACTTGCCAAAGTTTTTGACAAAAAAGTGGTTGCAAATATCAGCGGATTCTCCCTTGACGAATATGTGTACTGCTGCGAGCTTATCGACAAAGAGGATCAGGTCGGCATCATCGAAGTCAACATCAGCTGCCCCAACGTTCACGGCGGCGGCATGGCTTTCGGCACCGACCCTGAGATGGCTGCTGCAGTAACCAAGGCGGTCAAGGCAGTTACCACCAAACCGGTGGTCATGAAGCTGTCTCCCAACGTGACTGATATTGCGGCTGTTGCCAAAGCCTGCGAAGAAGCAGGTGCAGACGGCCTGAGCCTTATCAATACCATTGCTGCAATGCGCATAGACCTGAAAAAGAAAAAGCCCATTCTCGCCAACACCACCGGCGGACTTTCCGGTCCCGCTGTTTTCCCGGTGGCTCTGCGTATGGTATGGCAGGTTTACAATGCCGTAAGCATTCCCATCATCGGTATGGGCGGCGTAAGCTCTGCAGAAGACGTTATCGAAATGATGCTGGCAGGCGCAACCGCCGTTCAGGTGGGCGCAGCAAATCTGCGTGACCCCTGGGTCTGCAAAAAGATAGTTGACGAACTTCCTGCCGTGATGGAAAAACTGGGCATAACCGACCTGAGAGGAATTATAGGAGGAGCTCATGGGTAAAGACGTAATCATCGCCTGCGACTTTGCGGGTAAAGAACAGACACTGGCGTTTCTGGACAAACTGGGCAGCAAAAGACCTTTCGTAAAGATCGGTATGGAGCTGTACTATGCAGAAGGTCCCGATATTGTAAAAACTCTCAAGCAGCGCGGTCACAGAATTTTCCTTGACCTGAAGCTGCATGATATACCCAACACCGTCAAAAAATCCATGGCAGTGCTGAAAAATCTGGGGGTAGACATGGTCAACGTCCATGCCGCAGGTGCAAAAGCCATGATGGAAGGCGCAAGAGAAGGTCTCGGCCACGATGCTCTGCTCATTGCAGTAACTCAGCTGACTTCCACCTCTCAGACCGTGATGGAAAATGAGATCCTCATCAACCGTCCTCTGGAACAGGTTGTCATGGACTACGCAAAACTGGCAAAAGACGCCGGACTGGACGGCGTTGTCTGCTCACCCAACGAAGCCGGTGCGGTTCATAACCACTGCGGCGACAGTTTCCTCACCGTAACTCCCGGCATCCGTTTCCCCGGTGGTGACGTGGGTGACCAGGTGCGTGTTACCAGTCCCGCTCAGGCAAAGCTCCTTGGCAGCGATTACATAGTTGTGGGCCGTCCCATCACTGCGGCAACCGAGCCCGTTGAAGCATACGAGCGCTGCATAAACGAATTTTGTAAATAAAAGAGGTATAAAATAAATGGACGAGATCAAAGTATTGATAGCAAAAGGTCTTTTGAGCATTGGCGCAGTTTTTCTTCGCCCCGAAGAACCCTTCACCTGGGCCAGCGGCATCAAAAGCCCCGTTTACTGCGACAATCGCCTTACTCTGACAGATATCGCTGTCAGAAGTGATGTAGAATATTCTCTGGCAGACGTTATCCGCAAGGAATATCCCGACTGCGAGGTGCTTATGGGCACTTCCACCGCCGGTATTGCCCACGCTGCCATCACTGCCCACATCCTGTCCAAGCCCATGGGCTATGTCCGCGGCGGTGCCAAGGATCACGGCAGAAAGAATGCCATCGAAGGCAAGCTGGAACCCGGTCAGAAGGTCGTCGTTGTGGAAGACCTTATTTCCACCGCCGGCAGCTGCGTCGAGGTCGTTGAGATCCTCCGTGCAGCCGGTGCCGATGTGCTTGGCGTTGTGAGCATTTTCACCTACGGCATGAAAAAAGGCCTCGAGCGTCTTGCCGCTGCCAACGTAAAGAATGTCAGCCTGACCGATTTCGATACCGTGGCAAAGGTCGCAGCCGAAGAAGGCTATATCGCTCAGGAAGATATTCAGAGACTTATTGCTTTCAGAGAAAATCCCTCTGATGAAAGTTGGATTACAAACAAATAGTTTGTAATCCATCGAGCTTTTGGGCTTTCGGTCAAGAATAACCGACCGAATTTTGCTTCGCAAAACCGCCCAAAACTCGGCGCAAATAACCCACCCAAACACCTACCGCACCCAAGAAAGGAAGGGAAAAATGAAAGACCTTATTGATATTCTCGACCTTACCACTGCTGAGATAGACGAGCTTATCGTCACTGCTGAGGACATAATCGAAAACCCTGCAAAATACAGCGAAAAATGCCGGGGCAAAAAGCTGGCAACGCTGTTTTACGAGCCATCCACCCGTACTCGTCTGAGCTTTGAGGCAGCCATGTACGAACTGGGCGGCAATGTGCTGGGCTTTTCCGAAGCCAATTCCAGCTCCGCTGCCAAGGGCGAAAGCGTTGCGGACACAGCACGCACCGTAAGCTGCTTTGCAGATATAATCGCCATGCGTCATCCCAAAGAGGGCGCACCTCTGGTGGCTTCCATGGCAGCGTCCATCCCTGTTATCAACGCAGGTGACGGCGGCCACAACCATCCCACCCAGACCCTGACCGACCTGCTGACCATCAAGCGTGAAAAAGGCAGACTCGGCAAAATGGTGGTGGGCTGCTGCGGCGACCTGAAGTTCGGCCGCACCGTTCACTCTCTTATCGGCGCCATGTCCAGATACGAGGACGTGGAGTTTTACCTCATCTCTCCCGAAGAACTGGTGATACCCGAAAACGTCCGCACAGAGGTGCTTGAGAAGAACAATATCAAGTTTATCGAGACCCGCAGTCTCGAAGAGGCAATGCCTCATCTGGATGTGCTGTATATGACCCGTGTTCAGCGTGAACGCTTCTTCAACGAGGCAGATTATATCCGCCTGAAAGACAGCTTCATCCTCACCCCGGACAAGCTCACCACAGCAAAAGAGGATCTTTCCATCCTCCATCCGCTGCCCAGAGTCAACGAAATTTCCACCGCCATTGATTCCGACCCCAGAGCCTGCTATTTCCGTCAGGTGCTGTGCGGCAAGTATATCAGAATGGCGCTTATCATGAAATTGCTGGGGGTAGAATAATGATAATAGGAACAATTGTAAACGGTGTCGTTATCGACCATATCCCTGCCGGCAGAGGCATGGAGATTTACCGCTATCTCGGCCTTGAAGACCTGGATTGCGAAGTTGCCCTTATCAAAAACGCTCCCAGCGTCAAGATGGGCAAGAAAGATATAGTCAAAGTCAGCGATGTAATCGACCTGGATTATGATATTCTTGGCTTTATCGACCCCAACATCACGGTTAACATAATACAGAACGGCGAAAAGGTGCGTAAGGTTCGTCCTCAGCCTCCTGAACGCATAACCGGCATCCTGAAATGCAAAAATCCCCGCTGCATCACCTTTGATGAGCAGGAACTGCCTCAGGTTTTCCGCCTGACCGACCGGGAAAAGCTTACCTATCGCTGCCTGTACTGCGACACAAAGAACAGCTGACAAAAAGCGTCACAAAATGTTGACTGCTAAACAATCATCTGCTAATATATTTAGGTTAGGACAGGTGCCTTACGGTACCTGCCCTGATTTTTGCGAAGGAGACGGAAGATGGAAAATAACAAAACCCTCGTAAACGACCTGACCACCGGTCCGGTTTTCAAAAAGCTTATATTGTTCGCCCTGCCTATGATGCTTGCAAACCTGCTGCAGGCTGTCTATTCCATGGTGGACATGATAATCGTCGGTCAGTTTGTCGGTGCTGCCGGTCTTTCTGCCGTCGGTATCGGCGGTCAGGTGACCATGATAATGCTGAATATGTGCACCGGTTTTACATACGGCGGTCAGATTCTGATATCCCAGCAGATAGGTATGAAGAACAAAGACCTCCAGACCACCATCGGAACACTGCTGACAGTGGAGTTCCTGCTGGGTATCGTATGCGGGGCTTTTGGTGTTGCATTCAACGAAACGATTCTCGGCTGGCTCAACACTCCTGCAGAAGCCTATGCGGACGCCAAGGCTTACCTTATGATCTGCTGCGCAGGTATGATATTCATTTTCGGCTACAACGCCATCTGCGCCATACTGCGTGGTATGGGCGAAAGCAAGCTGCCCATGATATTCGTGGCAATTTCGTCTGTTATCAATCTTGTGCTGGACTATATTTTTGTCGCACCAATGGGCATGGGAGCAGGCGGTGCCGCACTGGCAACCGTTATCTCTCAGGCGATAGCGTTCATTCTGGCACTGATATACCTTTATACCCACAAAGAAGCGTTCCAGTTCGACTTTAAGCCTGCCAGCTTTATTCCCAGAACCTCCCGTCTGCTGCCCATGTGCCGTGTTGGCATACCCTATATGGTTCAGGGCCTGCTTATATCCGGCTCCATGGTGGTTGTCAACGCTCAGGTCAATGTTTACGGTGTTGCGGCTTCCGCAGCCGACAGCGTTGGCGGCAAGCTGAATGCCGTTGCCAATATCTGCATCGGTGCAACCTCCGCCGCAACTGCAACGATGATGGGTCAGTGCTTCGGCGCCCGTGAGTTTGAGCGTATGAAAAAGTGCTTCTGGGCATGTGAAGCTGTGTGCATGGTATGCTGGTGCATACTGTCTGCCATTTATCTGCTGTTCCCCGAATGGGTGTTCAGGATCTTCACCTCCGAGCCCGAAGTGCTTGAAATAGCTCCTCTGTATCTGAAAATTGCCGTTGTCTGGCTGCTGAGCCTTTGCACCATGAACGCACCTTATGCGTTGGTAGAAGGCGTCGGAGCCGCAGGATTCAACCTGCTGGTCGGTATCCTCGACGGCGTTGTGGCAAGAATCGGTCTTGCCCTGCTGCTGGGTCACTTCTGGGGGCTTGCAGGCCTTTGGCTCGGCACATCCCTTGCAGGTTTCGTGACCACCATCATGATGGGCATTTACTACGCCTCCGGCAAGTGGATGAAGAGGAAAACCCTTTTGAGCGAATAAAGAATTCACCCCATAAGGGAATGTCGTTAAGGTAAGCAACATCCT
>JAZULX010000020.1:0-1704 GCA_045603325.1 Oscillospiraceae bacterium
CGCTGTGGGTTACATTTCTCTGGGTTCTCTGGGCAGCAGTGTCAAAGCCCTCAAAATTGACGGCGCAGAAGCCACTGTGGACAACATCAAAAACGGCAGCTACAAGGTTTCCCGTCCTTTCAACATCGCAACCAGGGGCGATATCAGCGATGCTGCCGCAGACTTTATCAGCTACATCCTCAGCGACGACGGTCAGGCTGTGGTGGAAGACAAGGGTTACATCAGCGCAGGCTCCAACGGCGCTTTTGCCGGCGGCAATGTCAGCGGCAAGGTGACCATCTCCGGTTCTTCCTCCGTGTACCCCGTAATGGAAAAGCTCACCGAAGCTTACAGCGTCATCAATCCCAACGTTGAAATCGAGCTGCAGCAGAGCGACTCTTCCACCGGCATGAGCGATGCAATCAACGGTACCAGCGATATCGGCATGGCTTCCCGTGACCTGAAAGACAGCGAAATTGAATCCGGTCTGGTCTCCTATGCCATCGCTACCGACGGCATAGCCGTTATTGTTAGCCCCAACAGCAGCGTAAACGAGCTGACTTCCGAGCAGGTGCGGCAGATTTTCACCGGTGAAGTCACTGCATGGAGCGACATAAAATGATGAAGTTAAAAGAAGCAGGCATGAAGTGGATCTTCATGCTTGCTGCCTGTATATCCATACTGGCGGTAGCTCTGATTTGCCTGTTCCTGTTCGGCAGCGGAATACCTGCCATGCTCAAAATCGGTGTGGGAGACTTTCTGACCGGAACACGCTGGAAGCCCCTGAATGAGCTGTTCGGCATACTGCCAATGATAGCCGGCAGCATTTACGTTACTACAGGCGCAATAATCGTGGGTGTTCCTATCGGCATACTGACCGCAATTTTCATGGCCCGGTTCTGCCCGGCAAGGCTTTATAAAATTATGAAACCCGCCATTGATCTGATGGCAGGCATTCCGTCCATCGTGTATGGTTTCTTCGGACTGGTGGTACTGGTGCCCATGGTTCGGGCTCTCTTCGGAGGCAGCGGCAAAAGCATTCTCACCGCCTCCGTCATGCTGGGCATAATGATACTGCCCACCATCATATCCACCACGGAAGCCTCCTTGCGGGCAGTACCTGACAGCTATTACGAAGGCGCTCTGGCATTGGGTGCAACCCACGAGCGAAGCGTGTTTACCATACTTGTGCCTGCCGCAAAGTCAGGAATAACCTCCGGCATCATCCTTGGCGTAGGGCGTGCCATCGGCGAGACCATGGCGGTGGTAATGGTGGCAGGCAATCAGGCTGTCATGCCCGGCAGCCTGCTGGACGGTGTGCGAACCCTTACTGCCAACATCGTGCTGGAAATGGGCTACGCAGCCGACCTGCATCGGGAAGCCCTGTTTGCCACGGCGGTGGTGCTGTTCGTGTTCATTCTGATAATCAACGTCAGCTTCTCGCTGCTGAGAAAGGAGAAGTCAAAATGAAGAACAGACATTTTGCCTCCACTCTGCTCCGGGTCCTCGTATGGCTTGCAGCCGGTATCACAGCGGCTGTGATGGTCTGCCTTGTGGCTTACATTCTCATAAAAGGCATCCCCAACCTTAAACCCTCTCTGTTCGAGTTCAAATATACCAGCGAAAACGCTTCCATGATGCCGGCTATCGTAAATACCGTCATTGTTGTTGGACTGACCCTGCTGGCATCGGTGCCGTTGGGCGTGTTCTCTGCCATTTACCTTA
>JAZULX010000021.1:0-3251 GCA_045603325.1 Oscillospiraceae bacterium
CGTTGATGGGAACGGCGAAGCCCAGGCCCCCAACAGTGCTGGAAGCGTACTTTGCAGTGGTGATACCGATAACATTGCCGTTGCTGTCGAACAGAGGGCCGCCGGAGTTGCCGGAATTGATGGCAGCGTCGGTCTGGAGCATGTTGATGGGGTTGCCGTCGGTGTTGATCTCGCGGTCAAGGGAGCTGACATAGCCAACGGTAAGGGTGTGGGTAAGCTCACCCAGGGGGTTGCCGATGGCTACAACCTGTTCGCCCACCTTCAGAGCGTCGGAATTGCCGATGGCAACGGTGGCAAGGTCGGTTGCCTGGATTTTGAGCAGCGCAACATCGTTGTCATCGTCATAGCCCACCACTTCGGCAGGATATGAAGTCTCGTCCTTCATGAGGACATTGATAATGCTGGCGCCTTCAATAACGTGGCAGTTGGTAACCACATATCCGTCAGGCGTGATGACAAAGCCGGTGCCGCTGGATGCGGTGGTGGAAACCTGACCGAAAACGTTGGTGGAAGTGGAGCAGTTGATGCCCACCACAGCGCCGGAATACTGCTCATAAATGTCTGCAGGAGTCATGGTTTCGCCGGAATCGTTGGTGGTGATGGCGATGGGAGCATTCTCCACCGGGGAGTTCTCAACCTCTTCGGGTGCTGCGATTTCCTCGGGTGCGGTCTGTTCCTGACCGGCGGTAAATTTGTCGGTCACTATCTTGCCCACCAGAGCACCGCCGCCGATGGAGCCTGCCAGTGCGCAGACAACCGCAATTGCGGCGATTTTCAGTCCGGTGCGGTTTTTCTTTTTTGGTATGTCGGGTTCGGAGACTATTTCGTGATAGGAATACTGAACCGGCTGCTCTTCTTCGCAGGCAGGGTCAACGATTTCTTCGGCAGGTGCCTGCTCGGCAACCTCTTCGGCAGGTTCAGACTGCAGTTCTTCGTTCACAATATTCTCCGCCTGGTTTTCCAGTTCGTTGTTGTTGGTGTTGTTTTCAAACATAATTACACCCTCCCGAATTTTTATGGGTCATCTTCTATGATTTTGATATTAAGTGAAAAATATGTATAATTTATGACAAGGAAATAAATAATTTTAAACAAGTTAGAGTCTGGGATTTGGGATTTAGCGGTTAGGGACATGATTATAACACATTAAAAGCCTATCGGCTAGTACTAACAGTCCCTAATCCCTAAATCCTATATCCTAAACCCTAAAAAGAGGGAAGTGCAAAGCACTTCCCTCTTTTTACTTATTCAACTTCCTTGAAAACAACGGGGCTCTTGGGCATGTTGGGCTCGTCGATAAAGGCTTCGCCCAGCATTACGCCGCCGCCATAAAGCTTTGCAACAACTTTGAAGAATTCGTCGCCGTTGGAGCCGAGCATGGCATTGAAGCTGATGGCGCCGTCTTCATACTTGAAGTTCTGGCAGTCCTGAGTACCATGTTCGGTATCGAGGATAGCGGTCATGGCTTCAAGATTGACATGCAGATATTTCTGGGGAACTCCGGAAGGAGCCAGAAAATCAAGAGTGTATTCCGCTGCAAGACGGATCATGGGGCCTTTGCCGGGTCCGGGGCCGCCCGGTCCGCCCGGTCCGCCCGGTCCACCGGGACCGCCGGGACCGCCTTCAGGCATACCCATGGGAGGCATTTTCATATTATCCATTTTGGTTTCTCCTTTTATTTTATTTTCAATTACTTTTCAAGATATCTCTGATAAGCTGCTTCGTATGCTGCCTGGCAATCGGCAAGACCGAGGCTTTCGACAGTGGCAATCAGTTCGTTCCAGCTGTCGTCGGTCAATTCGCTGTCGCCAACGACCCAGCTGAGGAAGGTGCTGTCAACTACGGTTTCGATGTCGGCCCATGCGTTGGAAATGCCCTCGCTCTCCTGGCTGGTAAGGGAAACTGCAGGCAGGCTGAAATATTTGTAGCCGTCCCAATCCTTGGTTGTCCATCCGTTCATGGCAGCCTGTTCGACCTCACCGGCCTTGGTGATGGAGCAGTTGGGATATACAAGGCCGAAGTCACCGGAAGCGGTGTAGATGCCGCGGTTGAATACGCCGTCGGTACGTTCCTGATAGAAATCGTTGATCAGCGGTTCACCGTCGACAAATTCAAAGGTGATTCCTTCAATACCCCAGTTGGACAGAATGGCACCGTCTCTGGAATAGAACCAGTCCATAAACAGCAGCGCAGTATCCAGATCTTCGCAGCAGGTGGTAACAGCCACACCTGCATTTCCCACCAGAGCCATTTCTGCCTGGCCGATAAGCTGCATACCGGTTTCCGGTGCTTCTTCCGCACGAAGGGCAGGTGCTGCCATAATGTTTACGCCGTAGTTTGCTTCATAGCTTGCCAGCTGCTGCTGCATAACGCGGCAGGTAAATGTCTCGCCGGAGTTGAACTTTGCATTGCTCATAACTGCAGCGGCAGAAATGAAGTTGGTGTCGATATAACCTTTGGCATAATAATCTGCCAGCAGTTCGATATACTCTCTTGTTTCATCGGTGGTAGGTCCGAACACAAACTCTTCGCTTGCGGCATCTATAAGGAAAGCAACGGAAGGTGATGCACCCATAGCACCGGCAAGGCCGCCCTCAAGAACAGACAGCTCCGTATTGATCTCAACGGGATACTTTACGCCCTGTTCTTTCAGCACAGCGTACATTTCTGTCCACTGAGAGGGAGTTTCGGGCATTGCAAGGCCGGTAGCCTCAAACATATCGCCGTTGATGCCTATACCCTGGTTCTGGATCATATCCTCTGCGTTGATCTTCAGGAACGCACCAAGCTTGCCGCCATCGGTGTAAGCAGCCTTGCGGTTGCCTTCGCTGGCATTGATCCAATACCAGTAGTTGGGGCAGTTTTCTTCCACGAGATCGGTAAGTTCGATATAAATGTTGTCGTCGATAGCCAGATCATAGCCGCCGGTGTAGGCGCTGCCGTTGGACTGAGCGCACAGAGTTTCCATGATGAGGTCGGTCATGTCGCCGGAAGCAACCATCAGGTTATACTTTTCGGTGCCGACAGTCTGGCCGGGTTCGGAGAATTCAACGTCGATGTTCAGACGTTCCTGGACTTCCACCCAGAACTTGTTGCCGCCGGAGGCCTTTTCGGGAGCCTGGACAACGTCCTGACGCAGAGGATACCACAGGCTGATGGTGGCAGTCTCTTCAAACAGAGGCAGTTCATAGTCTACCGGTTCCAGTGCGGGAACCTCTTCTACAGGTGCTTCTTCTACAGGAGCTTCTTCC
>JAZULX010000022.1:0-15521 GCA_045603325.1 Oscillospiraceae bacterium
GCCCTTTCCATAATCGGCTCTTTGAACTGGGCTTTGGTGGGTATTTTCAGATTCGACCTTGTAGCCTGGATCTTTGGCGGTCAGGCCGCCGGTATCAGCAGAGTAATCTACACAATTATCGGTCTTGCCGGTATCTGGTGCATTTCTCTGCTTTTCAGAGACTGGCACGAAGACAGTTTTGAGGGTGCAAGATAAATGCAAAAGGGCTGAAAGAATGCACTGATCTTTCAGCCCTAAAAATTACTTTTGAACTATACAACGCCCTGGGCTATCATTGCTTCAGCAACCTTAAGGAAGCCTGCAACGTTGGCACCAACAACGAGGTTGCCTTCCCAGCCACATTCAACGGAAGCGTCATAAGCATTGTGGAAAATGCCAACCATGATATCCTTCAGGCGAGCATCAACCTCTTCAAATGTCCAGCTCAGACGCAGACTGTTCTGGCTCATTTCCAGACCGGAGGTTGCAACACCGCCGGCATTGGCGGCCTTTGCGGGAGCAAAGAGCAGTCCGGCTTCCTGGAACTTGGCTACAGCAGCTGCAGTGGTGGGCATATTTGCACCTTCGACCAGTGCCATAGCACCATTGGCAATAAGCTTTTCGGCATCCTCTACGTCAACATCGTTCTGAGTTGCACAAGGCATGGCTATATCGCACTTGACGCCCCAGATACCGTGACCTGCTTCATACTTAGCATTAGGTCTGTAGCTTACATATTCACTGATACGAGCACGTTTTTTAAGCTTGATGTCCTTGATGGCATCAAGGTCAATGCCTTCAGGATCGTAAACATAGCCGTTGGAGTCGGACATTGCAACGACCTTTGCACCAAGTTCGGTGGCTTTCTGGCAAGCAAAAATTGCAACGTTACCGGAGCCGGAGATGACAACAGTCTTACCTTCAAAGCTGTCGCCCTTCATGCACTTGAGCATTTCCTGAGCAAAATAACAAACGCCAAAACCTGTAGCTTCAGTGCGGGCCAGTGAACCTCCGTAGCTGAGGCCCTTGCCTGTAAGGACACCGCCTTCAAATTCGTTTTTGATACGCTTGAGCTGACCAAACAGATAACCGATCTCGCGAGCACCAACGCCGATATCACCGGCAGGAACGTCGACGAATTGACCAACATGACGATAAAGCTCAGTCATATAGCTCTGGCAGAAACGCATAACTTCTGCGTCGGATTTTCCCTTAGGATCAAAGTCAGAACCACCTTTACCACCACCCATGGGAAGGCCGGTAAGGCTGTTCTTCAGGATCTGTTCAAAGCCCAGGAACTTGATAACAGATGCGCATACAGAAGGATGGAAACGAAGACCGCCTTTGTAAGGTCCGATAGCAGAGTTGTACTGAACACGGAAACCGCGGTTCACCTGTACTTTGCCGTTATCATCGACCCAGGGCACTCTGAACTGAATGAATCTTTCAGGCTCAACAAAACGTTCAATAAGTCCGGCATCCTGATATTCGGGTTTCTTTTCTATAATAGCTTCAAGGCTCTCGAGAACTTCTTCAACAGCCTGAAGGAATTCACTTTCTCCGGGGTTTCTCTTTTTTACCTGCTCATAAACTTCCTGCAAATATGAATTTTTAATCATTGGTGTCCCCCACTTTTGTATTAATTATACAGCATTTTTGCCATATTTGAAATTTTATTCCATTATACATTCATGTTTTTGATTTTGCAACCCCTTCATCAATCAAATAATTATGAAGTTTTTATTGTTCATTTCACAAATTTTGTGCATTTTTACTCAGCCAATGCAAGTATTCTTTCTTTTTGTATTTTTCAGCTGCAGAATGAATAATTATTTGCAAAGCTTGTAATTACTACCGGTTTGATGTATATTAGAATCAAATCCACGTTATAAGGAGATGCAACAGAATGATATCTGAAAAAATGAAAACTCTGGTCAGCGGAAGCTCGGCCATTAGAGCCATGTTTGAAGAAGGTCAGCGTCTTGCTGCCATATACGGAAAAGAAAATGTCTATGATTTCTCTCTTGGCAATCCCAGTGTACCTGCGCCTGCCAAAGTTAAAGAAGCCGCAATTGAAATACTGAACAGCGAAGACAGCCTGATGGTTCATGGATATATGAGCAACTCCGGCTACGAGGATGTCCGTCTCGCGATCGCCAAATCACTTAACTCCCGATTCGGCACCGATTATAACGAAAAGAACATTCTTATGACCGTTGGTGCTGCCGGTGGTCTGAATGCTGCTTTCAAGGCAATACTTGTCCCCGGTGACGAAGTTATCACCTTTGCTCCTTTCTTTGGCGAGTACCGCAACTATGTCGACAACTTTGGCGGCACTCTTGTGGCAGTTGCGCCCAACCTCGAAACTTTCCAGCCCGATATTGAAGGCCTCCGCCAGGCTGTTACACCCAAGACGAAGGCCGTCATAATCAATACTCCCAACAACCCCACCGGTGTTGTCTATTCAAAAGAAACCATCAAGGCCATCGCTCAGGTTCTTAATGAGAAGCAGGCTGAGTACGGCATTGATATCTGCCTTATTTCCGACGAACCTTACCGTGAATTGGCATATGACGGAGTTGAAGTTCCCTGGCTTCCCGACTATTACGACAACACTATAGTTGGGTATTCTTTCTCCAAATCCCTTTCCCTGCCCGGCGAACGAATCGGTTACCTTGTAATCGGAAACAAGATGAAAGATTTTGACGAAGTAGTTTCTGGTCTCTCCGTTGCTATCCGTATCCTCGGCTTTGTAAACGCTCCCTCTTTGATGCAGCGTATTGTCATGCACTGTCTTGAAGAAAAATCTGACGTTGCAGCATATGACCGCAACCGCGAAAAGCTTTACTCCGAACTGCTCAACCTTGGATTTGAATGCATTAAGCCTCAGGGTGCGTTCTATCTGTTCGTAAAGTCTCCCATCGCAGACGAAAAAGCTTTCTGCAACGATGCCAAGAAGTATAATCTGCTTCTCGTTCCCGGTTCTTCCTTTGGATGCCCCGGTTACATCCGTCTTGCCTACTGCGTAAGTTACGATACCATCGTAAACTCCATTCCCGCTTTCACCAAGCTTGCTGCTGATTACGGTCTCGGCAAATAATCGGGATTTCTGGTCAGATACATATAATACAGTCCATTAAGCATCTCCCACGTAAACTTATCAAATACACCGTCTTCATTAAGACCCGTGCGATTCTGTACCCACCGAAGCGCACGGGTCGTGTTTTCGTCATTTATACCGGTGTGTTCAACTTCCGGGACATCCTCAAGCTCTCTTTTCAAAGCTGTAAGGATGCTTTGCGTCAGGTACAAGTGCGGATGATAAATCCCCGGCTCCACCGCCAAACGCCAATCACCAAATACAGGCGGTTCGTTTATGTTTTCGAGTGCTAAAATTTCGATGTATTCTTCCCTTATTCTGTTCCATGTTTCCTCATTTGCAATACCGGATTCAGGCAGTCCCCTTGAACGTTGATAGCTCCTTACAACAGCTTCTGTTTCCGGGCCAAAAACACCGTCCGCAACGAGTCTTTCAATTCTTTCATCGTGAAAGGATATCGTTCGCAGCATTTGCTGAAGGCTTTTTATCGGCTGTTCCAGGAATTCAGTCTCATCTATCATCTTGTCACCTCATCATTCATTCCTGATTTCAGTTCATATCCGGGATATTGAGTGTGTCTGGTTGTTCGGGAATAGTCTATCTCACGCTCAAGCTGAACCAAAGCTTTCCAGGAATCACTGTCCATTTTCCCTGTAACGGGAAGTCCCGCCATAGTCTGCAGTTTACGCACACCGAATGCTGTTACATTGTTTGCCACCCCAGAAACCGGTATTGCGCCTATATCCGGAAACGCATTCCCAAGCCTGTTGAGCCGTTGCTGCAAAAGACTTACTCTTGCTCTTGATGCAGCAGGAAGCACCTCTGTGCCGCTGTTTGTGTTCGGAAAATTCACTTCCTGAGACAAAACAGTTTGATCTATTCCGTTGAATTCCCTGTTCAGCAAATCCCAAAATGTTCTGTTCACTATGCCGTTATCTGCAAGACCCTTGTACTTTTGAAATGCGATAACTGCATTTTCGGTTTGCTGGTCGAATGCACCTGTCATTTCCACCGGCGGTATTTGCTGAATAAAACTGCTGAGTACATCAAGCATATATTGTAGATGCATCACTTCTTCACCTGAATCTCCCGGAGACAATGTTTCGGGATACTGAATAGAATTTCCAAATATTCGCTGGCCTTCAGATGTCAGTTCCGAAAGTTTCAGAATACCAACATAAAGCTTGATTATCTGATTAAACGTTGCTCGGCCTGCTATGCCATCAACTGCCAGATTGAATATCTCCTGAAATTTTCGCACCGCTGATTCGGTACTTTGGCCAAAATAACCGTCCACAGGCTCGATTTTTGGTATTGCGGGATAATTCTGAGCAATTCTGTTCAATGCCACCTGCAAAGCACTGACATCACTTCCGCTGTCACCCTGTCTGAGAGGTTGACCCGGATACAGGCTTTGTATACCGCCTATCGGAGCATCTACAACTATCTCAATATCATCACCGTAATAGTTTTGCAGGATTTGAAATGAATCAAATCCCGATTCTGCAAGTTCCTGACTTCCCCACTGAGAAAGACCTGCGCAGGTAGACGTTGTTCCGTTACAATATTTCGCCGCCAAAGGTTCTGTAACACCGATTCGGCGAATGTAATCGTTGAAAATTTCTTCCACTATTCTGTCAATATTTTCAAAGGTATTGCGTCCCTGAATAAACTTCTGGTCCACTGCTGTGCTGTTGGTAATGTTGAAGTCGTAACCCCTGCTTGGATAATATTCGGTATAGACTCGATTCAAAGCATACGAAACCTGCGCCAGAACGTTTGCCCTGATTGCACTGTCATCCCAAGTTGGATAAATCTCGCTTGATGCAACGTTTTTGATGTAATCCACAAATGGAACGGTTACATTCTGGGCATAAGATGACGGCGAACCAAGATGAACAGTTATCTCCTGGGGTACGATCGGTGTAATCGGAGGCATAGTTTCATCTCCTTTTTACAAGTTTTGTGAAGTTACATCGAAGATCTCTGACTCTTCAATAAGCAGCGGAGATTCGCCAATCGGTATCATCTGGGCAGTCTGGATGGTATCCACCCCGGGAAATATCTGTACATTTTCAATTATTATCGTTTCGTAAGCAGGATGAACAATCTTAACATCAACTACCGAATACGGTGTGCCGTTACCGGGAACCCTGCTGAGTTCAGCTCCAGGTGTTTCTATGGCAATAGGCTCAGTTTTACCGTTCTCGTCAGTAAACCTGTATCCCACCAGACGTTTTCCCGAATCGGTCCGTTGGGTTATGCCTACACCTGCATTCTGAATCGGAATCTCTGCGGTTGAAGTAAAAACTCTTGCGGATATTGTACCTGTACTCAAAGAGAAATCCCCCCTTTACCACATAAAATATGCAGTAAAGGGGGTATTTGTTAACGTTTTATCTGGATCCTTTATCGTACGGTACACCTTCTGCTTTAGGTGCTCTGGATTTCTTGGAAGTGAAAATCAAAACAATCATGGTTACGATATAAGGCAACATCTGATAGATATAAGTTGCGCTTTTGACATTTTCAAAATTCGGCAAAAACGGTATGCTGCCGGCATAGGAACCTATAACCTTGAACAGAGCGAAGAACAAAGCAGCTCCCAGGATATTCAGAGGTTTCCAGTTGCCGAAAATCATAACAGCCAGAGCAAGAAAACCGTAACCGGCCACATCAGACTGGAATCCGCTGCCTGCAGCAACAGTAAAGGAAAGTCCACCAATACCGCCGAGAATACCGGAAATTACAACACCCGCATATCTCATACGGTAGACATTGATACCAACGGAATCGGCTGCGGAAGGATGTTCGCCGCAGGAACGGAGACGGAGACCGAATCTGGTCTTATAAAGGATTATAATGGACGCAATCAGCAGAATGATCGCAAGAGGTGTTGTGAGATAAAGGTTCTTGAAAATGAATCTTTCGAAGAAACCTGCATCAGCTGCAGCTGAACCAATTCTGATCCATGTAGGGATAAGAATAGTGGTCTGGCCCTGACCCTGAATTGCCCAGGTAAGAACAATGGCAAAGGCAGGAGCAAGAGTGTTCAGCGCAGTACCGCCAATTGTTTGGTCCGCTTTCAGGTTTATGGACGCAAAAGCAAGCAAAAGCGAAAACACAGCTCCGGAAGCTGCTGCCACAAGTATGGCCAGCGCCATTCCCAAAATTGGATGTTCCGGACCGAAACCCGACACATCGAAGGCTTTAAGCACCAGACAGGAACACAACGCACCAATTATCATTATGCCTTCCAATGCAATATTGATAATGCCGCTTCTTTCAGAGAACATGCCTCCAAGGGCAACCAGCAAAAGAGGTACAGCAAAAACAACAGTTGCGCTCAAAACATCGGCAAGTATCTTCATTTCTGCTCATCCTCCTTTCCTCCATCCGTATCCGAAGCAGCAGAAGCACGACGTTTTCTGCTGAAAGCAGAGGTGATAAGTTCTTTCATAAGAAGTGAGAATGCGCTCAGATAAATTATGACTGCAATTATAATATCAATTGTTTCCTTGGCAAATTCGGGCTGCATGGCATCGCCGCCAACCTGAATATAGGAAATGAAAATTGCAGAAAGTATGGTTCCGATAGGATTTGAAGTGGCAAGCAACGCAACAGGAATTCCGTTGAAGCCCATTGCAAGTAAACTCTTTTCTATTGTGTACTGACCAGTACCTGCAAGGTAATAGATACCGCCGCCAATACCTGCCAGAGCACCGGCAATAACCATCGAAAGAATAATATTTCTCCTGGAGTCGATACCTGCATATTCGCTGGCATTTCTGTTATGTCCGCAAGCTTTGAGTTCATATCCGAAAACAGTTTTGTTCAGGATAATATACATGATAATCGCAAAACCAATTGCAATGAAAATGCTGATATTCATGTAATTGGATTCAAGCAGCACATCCAATCCGGCTTTGGGAATAATTGCTCCGGGGTTTGCAGATTCAAGGGCTGCAGTGCGGTCTGCGTTGGTAGCGCCGTAAAAGTTTGCAAGTACAGATGGAACATTAGCAAATATCAGGTTAACAGCAAAAAGTCCGATCCAGTTGAACATGATGGCCGTGATGACTTCGTTAACGTTGAAATACGCCTTGAACAGTCCGGGAAACAGCCCCCATACAGCACCGGCAATCATGGATGCAATAAGCGCGACCCACCAGGGCATCTGAAATACGATGCCCACAATAAGTGCGGCACAGGCGCCTACAGTATACTGGCCTGTTGCACCGATATTGAACAGACCGGTCTTGAAAGCAAAACCAACAGACAAACCGGCCATGATAAGCGGAGCTGACTGATACAGCACTTTGGCAAACTTTGCCTTGCTGGACAACCCAGCAGTCAGCATGCTTTTCATACCATAAAGCGCATGATCGGCATCAAATAAAAACAGCAGAATCATGCCGATTATCAGGCCGCACATAATCGAAATTACAGATGCGACTATACTGGTGAAGCCTGCGCTTTGAAAAACATTCTTTTTATTCAACTGCTTCACCTGCTTTCTGCCGTTTTGCACCGGCCATATAAAGACCAAGTTCATCCACTGTTATGCTACCGGATTCAAATTCGCCAACTATTTCGCCTTCGTACATAACAAGTATTCTGTCGGAAACATCCATTACTTCATCAAGTTCAAGGGAAATAAGCAGCACGGCTTTACCGGCATCACGCTGAGCCACAAGCTGTTTGTGGATGTATTCAATCGCACCTACGTCCAAACCTCTTGTGGGCTGGATAGCAACCAAAAGTTCGGGCTGCTTGTCTATCTCTCTGGCGACAATTGCTTTCTGTTGGTTGCCGCCGGACATGGAACGCACAATTGTATCTGAACCCTGACCGCTTCTTACGTCATACTGCCGGATCAAGCTGTCGGAATAAGCGCGAACAGCATCCTTTTTGATAAAACCATTATGTTGGAACTCAGGCTGCCAATATCTCTGAAGGACCATGTTTTCTGCCAAAGAATAGTCCAGAACAAGACCGTGTTTGTGGCGGTCCTCAGGAATATGACTCATGCCAAGTTTGGAGCGTTCACGAATAGTTGCGTTGGAGATGTCCTTACCGCACAAGGTGAAACTACCTTCAGACTGAGGTTCAAGCCCGGTCAATGCATAGGCAAATTCAGTCTGACCGTTACCCTCAATACCTGCCAGGCAAACGATCTCACCTGCCCGAACATTGAAAGAAACATTCTTAACAGCGTTGTTTTTATGGAGTTTGGAAGCGACGGTAACGTTTTTGACTTCGAGGACAGTATCACCGGTATTGACAGGTGACTTTTCTACTGAAAAGCTTACATCACGGCCAACCATCATCCTGGATAGTTCTTCCTTGGTGGTGTCCTTGACATCCACAGTACCAATGCATTTGCCTTTACGCAATACAGTGCATCGGTCAGCGACAGCCATTATTTCAGAAAGCTTATGGGTGATAAACAGTATGGACTTGCCCTCTTTTGTAAAAGCTCTCATAATTGCCATCAGTTCCTGAATTTCCTGAGGCGTAAGAACGGCAGTAGGTTCGTCGAATATAAGAATCTCGTTCTCACGATACAGCATCTTGAGTATCTCAACACGCTGCTGCATACCAACGGAAATATCTTCAATCACAGCATCCGGGTCAACATGAAGTCCATACTTTTCAGAAAGCTCAACGACCTTTTTGCGAGCTTCTTTCTTCTGAAGGAATCCCATTTTATTGGGTTCGACGCCAAGAATAATATTATCAAGCACAGAAAACACTTCAACAAGTTTGAAGTGCTGATGAACCATACCAATATTGAGGGCATTTGCATCATTGGGGTTTTTGATGGAAACAACCTGACCATTCTTCTTGATGGTTCCCTTTTCAGGCTGATACAGGCCAAACAATACGCTCATCAACGTGGATTTACCGGCACCGTTTTCACCCAACAATGCATGAACCTCACCTTTTTTCAGCTGAAGCGTGATGTTATCGTTGGCTTTGATTCCGGGAAACTCCTTGGTAATGTTCAGCATTTCGATAACATAATCCATGCCACCACTCCTTTAAACGTGCAATAATATCCTCATTATACAATAAGTACAAATTATTGCAAAGGGAAAAACACAAAAAAACGGAAGTTCTTTAACAGAACTTCCGGTTTATGTAGAAAATCAAATTACTTCAGCATCTCGAAGATACCGGCAGCACCCATGCCGCCGCCGATGCACATGGTAACCATGGCATACTTACCCTTGGTTTCGGGATCCTGCAGGTAGTCCAGAGCCTTGCCGGTCAGGAAAGCGCCGGTAGCACCCATGGGATGACCCAGAGCCATAGCACCGCCGTAAGGATTGATCTTTTCCTTGGGCATGTTCAGGTCACGGATGCAGGCGATAGCCTGGGAAGCGAAAGCTTCGTTCAGCTCGATAACGTCGATGTCATCGAAGGTCATGCCAGTCTGTTCCAGAACCTTGGGAACAGCGTAGATGGGGCCGAGACCCATAACGGTAGCGTCGCAGCCGGCAACGGAGAAGCCGATCAGCTTTGCGATGGGCTCGATGCCGAGTTCCTTAGCCATTTCAGCTTCCATCAGAACGACGTAAGCAGCGGCGTCGGTGGTCTGGGAGGAGGAAGCAGCGGTAACGGTGCCTCCCTGGTCCTCGGGAATGAAGCAGGTCTTCAGAGAAGCGCACTTCTCGGGGCTGGTCTTCATGGTGCCGTCGAGTTCAGCAAGGATACCATCGTCGTAGGAGATGGTTTCGCCCTTTTCGTTGACAACGGGAATGATGGAAGGAGCCAGCTTGCCGTTCAGACGAGCCTGAGCAGCCTTGCAGTGGGATTCATAAGCCATAGCGTCCATCTCTTCACGGGAGATGCCGTACTGCTTAACGATGTTTTCAGCAGTCTGACCCATGGTCATGTAGCCGCCAACATAGTTTTCCATGATCCACTTGTTCATGTAGTCTTCAGGATAGGGGCTGAAGCACTTGGTCATGCATTCAACGCCGCCGGCGATAACGCACTTCATCTGGCCCATGGCGATGGCGTTGTTAGCGGTAGCGATAGCCTGAAGACCGGAAGAGCAGAAACGATTGATGGTCTGGCCGCAAACGCTGTCGGGCAGCTCGGCACGGTTGACGATCAGACGGCTGGTGTTCATGTTCAGCTCGTTGATGGGCATTGCGCAACCGGTGATAACGTCGTCAACCATCTCGGGAGTCAGGTTGGGAACTCTGTCGATAACACCCTTGAGAGCCTGAGCGGCATAATCAACGGGATGCATACCGGCGAGACCGCCCTTACGGGCACGGGTGCAGGGAGTACGGCCGTAGCCGACGATTACTACTTCTTTAGCTTGCATTTTAGTTGTCCTCCAAACTAAATTAATTTACTTAACTTACTCATTATAACAGGATGTTTCAAAAAATTCTACTATAAAATTCATAGATAGATATTGAAAAATCGGATTCCTTATTGTATAATTCAACATGCGCTTGCCGGCGTGATGGAATTGGCAGACGTGCCGGACTCAAAATCCGGTCCTGGCGACAGGGTGCGGGTTCGACCCCCGCCGCCGGCACCAAAATCGACATTTCTCTTTTGAGAGATGTCGATTTTTCTTTAATCTTCAGTCGCCTATTAATATTTGCACAAGTTTCTTTATGGTGATATAATTTGCTTAACTATTAAATGGGAGGTAGAAGGATGCATAAGAGAAGAATTTTGTCACTGATACTTACATTGACCTTGATATTTTCTTTAGCCGTACCGGCAAGGGCTGTTTCGGAAAATATCACTATCTATTACACCAACGATATCCACACATACATAGACAACAACATCGGTGAAGGCAACGAAAACGGACTGACCTATTCAAAAATTGCTGCACTGAAGAAAAACACCCCTAATTCAATACTTGTTGATGCCGGTGACCATATTCAAGGTACTGCCTATGGTAGTATGGATAAGGGGGCGACGATTATTGAACTGATGAACGCTGCTGAGTATGATGTTGCCACACTTGGCAATCACGAGTTCGATTATGGTATGGATGTATGTCTCTCATCAACCGAAAGCTCCGATCACAAATACGTTTCCTGCAACTTTATCCACGAAACAAACGGTGTCGATGGCGATGCAGTTCTCGACGCATATACAATCATCGAATCTGCAGGAAAGAAGATTGCGTTTATCGGCATAACCACTCCAGAAACCTTCACTTCTTCAACTCCTGCATATTTCCAGGATGAATCCGGCAACTATATCTACGATATCCTTGGCGGTTCCGATGGCAGTGAGCTTTATGAAGCAGTTCAGACTGCTATCGACAACGCAAAATCTGATGGTGCCGATTATGTCATCGCCCTTGGTCATCTTGGCGTCGACCTCTCTTCCTCACCCTGGACGAGCAAGGAAGTGATTGCAAACACGGTTGGACTTGACGCATTTATTGACGGTCATTCCCATACTACTATTGAATGTGAACAAATCACCGATAGCGAAGGTAATGCAGTAGTTCTTTCTCAGACAGGCTCTTACCTAGACGCAGTTGGTCAGATGACCATATCTTCTGATGGCGCAATAACCACTCAGCTGCTTACGGGTGACAATCTTACAGAACTTGCACCTGACATTGAGACAAAATCAATTGAAGATCGTTGGATAGCAGAAATCAACGAAAGTCTTGGCGAAGTTATTGGCTTTGCCGAAATAACCCTAGACAATTTCGATGCCGATGGTAACCGCCTGGTACGTAAGCAGAGCACAAATTCCGGCGAGTTTGCTGCGGATGCACTGTACCACCTCTTTGACAGCATGGGCATTGACGTTGATGCTGCAGTTATGAACGGCGGCGGCACCCGCAACGCTGAAGTAACCGGTGAACTCTCATATCTGACCTGCAAGGAAATTCACACTTTCGGAAATGTTGCCTGCCTGATATCCGTAACCGGCCAGCAGCTGCTCGATGCCCTTGAATGGGGTGTAAGTGAACTGACCGCTGATGGTACAGTTGAAGCAGGAAGCTTTCTTCATGTTTCCGGAATGAAATTTAACGTATATCTTTCGATTCCTTCCACTGTTCAGATGGACGAAAAAGGTGTTTGGACAGGTGGACCAACAGGAGAATACAGAGTTCAGGACGTGCAGATACTCAACAAGGAAACAGGCGAATATGAACCCCTTGACCTTGGTGCGAAATACAATCTTGCAGGCTATAACTACACTCTCCGTAATGACGGCGATGGCTTCGCAATGCTCAAATCAGCCGAAAACGTGCTTGACTACGTTGCTGAAGACTACATGGTGTTGGCCCAGTATATACAGTCTTTCCCTGTTGATGAAGTTACCGGTCTGCCCACCATTGGCGAAGATTCTCAATACGCAGATGTTTATGGTCAGGGCAGAATTACAATACACACCAAACCTTATTCCAAAACAGAGCATATCGAACAAACTGAGCACATTACCAAATCAGAAAACGAAGAAGTACCTGCCTCAAGTATCTACACAGTTCTTCCCGGTGACAATCTGTGGAAAATAGCTCAAATGTATTACGGAAGCGGAACACAGTGGTCGATCATCTACAACGCAAACAAAGCTGATATAAAAAATCCCGACCTGATCTTCATTGGGCAAACTTTGATCATTCCCGCTGCATAATTCTTAACCGCGAAAGCCGTCCTTTTATGGCTTTCGCGGTTTTTAAGTGCATTTTCTGTTATATGTCTCATTTTCTGCAAAATGTCATAATTTGTCATGTAGCTCTTGACGTTTAGTAACCTATGTATTATAATAAACCCAACAAAGTGAAAACTGAAAGGTCTTTGGGGCAGGGTGAAATTCCCGACCGATGGTGATAGTCCATGAACCTCCGATTTGGGGGGCTGATCTGGTGAAATTCCAGAACCGACGGTACAGTCCGGATGGGAAAAGACATTTTCTTCGGCTGATGACGCAGTTTTGTATCAGGCTTCTTGAAAGTATCCCGGGCCAACAGTTTTGGCTTCGGGAATTTTTATTTTTCAGGAGGAACTTATGAACAAATCTAGAATCCGCCGTCTTACCACGGCCGCCATCCTTGGCGTTATCGCATTCCTTTTGCTGGCAGTAAACTTTTCTATCCCCGTAATCTCTGTTTTTGCCGAATTTGACCTGTCTGCCCTGCCGGAGATCGTCGGCGGCTTTGTACTCGGTCCAATCGGTGCTATCGAGATCATTGTTGTCAAGATAGTCCTTAAGCTTCTGTTCCAGGGTACAAGTTCCATGTTTACCGGCGAGGTCCAGAACCTCATCCTCAGCATGGCTTATGTTCTGCCCGCAGTTATTTATTATCGCAAGCACAGAACCAAAAAAGGCGCTATCACCGGTCTGATCATCGGCACAGTATTTACCGTTGTTCTTTCCGTGTTCACCAATATCTATCTGATTTTCCCTGCTTTTATGTACCTTTACGGCATGGATTGGGACAGCATCATCGCCATGGCAACTGCTGTCAACCCCTACATAACCAGTCTGCCTACCTTTGTTGCCCTGTCCGTACTCCCCTTCAACATCATTGCCAGAACAATCATCTCCGTCCTCGCTGTTCTGCTTTATAAAAAGATCAGCGTACCGCTGAAGAAATTCATCCAGTAGGAGGCACAGCATGAACTTTTCCGAAAGAAACTACGATCTTACATATCAGGAAGCCGTTGACCTGATGTTCAAAAAACTTGGCGACTGCAAGGTTATGGCTCTTGCCAGTTCCGTTAATGACTATGTCATGTGCCGCAACGTCAGCTGTATATTCTACGACGGCAAAGTTTATTTCAAAACCGACAAAAACTTCCGAAAAACCCAGCAGCTTTACGAAAATCCCCGTGTTGCTCTGTGCTGGAGCGGTGTTCAGATTGAAGGCATCGCAAAAAATACCGGCCTTGTTGTAGACGAACCCGGCAGAAAGTTTGAAAAGCTTTATAAAGAACTTTTCTGGGGCAGCTACAATAAGTACTCCCACGAAGATACTGAGATCCTTATCGAAGTTACTCCCAAGTTTGTGGAGGTCTGGGACACTTCCGACGACAACTATGCTTTCCAGGTATTCATAAACTTTGATACTGAAGAAGTTGAATACAAACAGTACGACGAAAGATAATTCATTTCCCTCGCAGCAATTACTGTGAGGGAAATATTTTTTGTATGCATTTGGCATCATATAAGAAAAAGCGGAGGTCGCGTCATGTGCACAGCTATTTCTTATAAAACAAAAGATCACTATTTCGGCAGAAACCTTGATTATGAGTTTTCATACAACGAAACTGTTACGATTACACCAAGAAACTACGTATTCAAATTTGCTCACGAGCTTGATATCAATTCCCACTATGCGATGATTGGTATGGCTTATGTTGTCGAAGATTACCCATTATATTACGATGCAACTAATGAAAAAGGTCTGAGTATGGCAGCTCTGAACTTCCCTGACAGCGCCGTATATCACTCTTTCCGTTTCGGTATGAACAACATTGCGCCCCATGAGTTTATCCCCTGGATTCTGACTCGTTGTGCAAACATATCCGAAGTCAGAAAACTGTTGTCAAATACCAATATTGTGCTTCAGGATTTCAACAGTTCCTTACCTGCAACTCCCCTGCATTGGATGATATGCGATGAGGATGAATCTATTGTAGTCGAATCGGTCAAAGATGGTCTTAAAGTCCATGATGACCCCGTTGGCGTATTGACAAACAATCCGCCTTTCGAATTGCAGCTGTTCAACCTCAATAACTATTTGTCCCTGGATTGCCGTGAACCGACCAACACTTTCAGCAGCAGCCTGAATCTGAAAGCATATAGCCGCGGTATGGGCGCTTTAGGGCTTCCGGGAGATCTTTCTTCCCAGTCACGCTATATAAAAGCTGCTTTCACAAAACTGAATTCCATTTCCGGTGACTCCGAATCCGAAAGTGTCAGCCAATTTTTCCACATTCTCGGATCTGTAGAGCAGCAGCGCGGATGTGTTAGGCTTGAGAGCGGAAATGAGATTACCATTTATTCTTCCTGTTGTAACACAACCAAAGGAAATTATTACTATAAAACCTACAATAACAGCTGTCTGAATGCCGTTGATATGAATAGAGAAAATCTCGACACTGTTGACTTAATTACCTATGCCCTCGTAAAAGATATGCAGATTTCATTCCAAAACTGATGATTGCTTTTTCTGTGCATTATTGGTATGCTTTTGGTGATTAAAGAAAAGAGGTAGGACAATGAAAAAACACAACAGACTTATTTGTCTTTTAATGATTTTGATTCTCATGTTCAGCCTGTGCAGTACAGTTTCTGCGGCTGACGATAATAAGGTCAATATTCTTTTTACCCATGACTTCCATTCTCACATGGATCAGTGGGCGGAAAACGGCAGTGTCATTGGCGGTGCTGCAAGGCTAAAAACTCTTATCGATCAGCATACCTCCGG